>JANLPX010000033.1:0-4841 GCA_031367485.1 Alphaproteobacteria bacterium
GCGGCCCAGGCCTTTGTGATGGGCACGCCGGCCTTTGCCGCCGTGGGGACAAGTGTTGATTTGGCGGCGACTGTGCGTGAAACGCGACCCTTCAAAGGTCTGGTCAACGCCGTGTTGCGGGCGCTGACTCGGGAGCCGCCAGATTTGACCGATCCTGCAACCTTCGCTCCGTCTTGGCTCTATGCCCGTTGGCAAGCCGCGTTCGGCGAGGCCCAGGCGCGCGGCATTGCCACGCAGATCATCAGCGAACCGGCCACGGACCTGACGCCTAAGAGCACGACCTCGTCGCCGCCTGATGAGTTGGAAGTTGAGCCCCTCGTGGGAGGCTCCTGGAGAAGCGCCCTACGAGGTGATGTTTCGACTTGGCCGGGTTTTTCTGAGGGTGACTGGTGGGTCCAGGATGCCAGCGCCGCAATTCCAGCCAGACTGTTTGAACTGACGCCAGGACAAACAGCACTCGACCTATGTGCTGCCCCCGGTGGCAAGACACTTCAGTTGGCCTCAACCGGGGCGAGCGTCGTTGCGGTGGATCGCTCGTCGTCGCGCCTCGCGCGCGTGAATGAGAACCTGCTGCGGGCGGGTTTGACTGCGGAGACCGCGATTGCCGAAGCAGGTAGTTGGTCCGATCGCCGAACCTTTGATGCTGTTTTACTAGACGCGCCCTGCAGTGCGACGGGTACTTTTCGACGCAATCCTGATGTTCTCTGGGCGGCACGTCCCGGCGACATCGCTGCCCTCGCGGCTGTCCAGACACGGCTGTTGGATTCGGCGGCGCGTCGGGTGAAACCTGGGGGACGTCTGATTTATTGCGTCTGTTCGTTAGAACCCGAAGAAGGCGAGAGCCAAGTTGAGGCCTTTCTATCACGCACACCAAACGTAGTACTTGAGCCGATTGCGGCCGGAGAGGGCGGTGCGCCTACAGTCAGCCTGCGCCTAGACGGGACCCTGCGCATTCTGCCGCACCATCTGAGTGGCGGAACCGACGGCTTCTATATCGCTCGATTCAGGGCGGCTGCGGATTAGGCTTGGCGCGCGGACCCGTGGCCGCTAAGTCGGAATCATGAGCGCTCATACCCCGATCATCGCGCCGTCTATCCTTGCCGCCGATTTCGCGCGTCTGGGCGAAGAGGCCCGCGCGGTCGAGGCCGCAGGGGCCGACTGGCTTCATATTGACGTGATGGACGGCCACTTTGTCCCCAACATCACCCTAGGCCCAGATATTGTAAAAGCGTTGCGGCCCCACGTATCGATCCCCTTCGATGTCCATCTCATGATTGCCCCGGTGGACCCCTATCTCGATGCCTTTGCCGCAGCTGGCGCAAACATCATCAGCGTTCACCCCGAAAGTGGGCCGCATCTCAATCGCACGGTGCGTCGGATTCGCGAGCTGGGGTGCAAGGCTGGCATCGTGTTCAACCCTTCGACATCTCCCTCCGTGATCGATTGGATGATGGACGAGATCGACCTGATCTTGGTGATGTCGATAAACCCTGGCTTCGGCGGTCAGTCGTTCATGCCGTCGCAACTGGCCAAGATCTCGAAGTTGAAATCGATGATCGGAGATCGCCCCATCGATCTTGAAGTCGACGGGGGGGTGACGCCGGAAACCGCTCGCCTGTGTGTTGCCGCCGGTGCAACGGCTTTGGTTGCAGGTACAGCGGTATTCAAAGGTGGACCCGGGGCTTACGCCCAGAATATCGCAGCCCTTCGCGGCGGTTAGGAATCCTAAGGATGCCAGAAGGGTTAGCGGGTCTAGCGCACCTTCCTGGCGGAACCTCCGCCCTGGCTCTCGTTATGACGGCCGCGCGCTGGTCAGCTCATGAGTGGTTTCGCACCCCGATTCATCGTTGGATTATAGCGTGCGGACGACCAGAAGGCCCAATAGCGGCTCCTCGTGATTTACGCCCTGCCGATTCGGTTGCTGGGCACAGGCTTCTGGCCGGTCGGTTTGAGCTGGCAGGTGCGGTGTTAGACACGCAAGGCCGAGGTGACCCCTGGGATCAACCCAGTCCGTCGGTGCGCTTTGCGACGGCCTTGCACCGCATGAATTGGCTCGCCGACCTTATGTCGCTTGGTCCTCCGGCGCACGCTGAGGCGTTGCGGCTAATCCTCGATTGGAGTCGAGTGTTCGGACGGTGGAACAGCTTTTCCTGGGCACCCGATGTGCTCGAACATCGAGTCTTCAATTTGGCCTGCTCGGTCGGGGTGATCGCGGGTGAGGCATCAGACGCCGAGCGCTTGCAGCTTGGCTATGATCTTGCCCGACAAGCGCGACACTTGATTATTTGTTCAGTGGGGCCTTGGCGCGCGTCCGAACGCTTGGCCACCGTCGCTTTGGCGGGAACGGCGCTGGCAGGGGAGACCGGAGAACGGCTGATTGACCAGAGCTTAGTTCGGCTGGATGCCGCGCTTGCACAAAGTGTTCATGCCGACGGTGGCCATACGTCCCGGGGTCCCAGTGACGCTCTTGACCTCCTATTGCTGCTAAAGACCCTAGATCAAGCCTTGGGCAAACGCGGGATTGCCGGCCCCGCTAGTCTGGTGAGCGCCATGGATCGCCTAGCTGGCGTTCTCCAGTTTTTCGTGCGCCAGGATGGTGGGTTGCCGCTATTCCAAGGTGGTCAGGCGAAGAAGGGGATCCTCGCTTTTGCATGTTCTATACATGTTGAGCCTAGGTCCGGTGCGACCCATCGTAATGGTTACCACCGACTAGACGGATCGAATCTCCAAGTCATGATCGACGCGGCACCTCCTGCGCCGGGCCTCTGGAGTCAAACCGCCTGTGCTCAGCCCGCAGCCCTAGAAGTCGACTCCCATGGCCAACGTCTGATCGTCGGTTGTGGCTGGTCCGCCGATGCCTTAGGTCCGCAAGCCTTTCGAATGTCCGACTCTGCATCCACGCTGTCGATCGGCGATAAGGGCTGTGGTCAACCTCTGCGCGGTTGGCGAGCGCGAGCTCTGGGCCCTCGTCTTGTTGGGACCCTCGAAGCGGTCGAAGTTCGCCGGCATGAGGCAGACGGCGGCATTTGGCTGGAACTCTCACACGACGCATGGGGACGCCATCATCGCCTGAGACACGAACGGCGACTGTTCCTGGACCTGGCAAGCGACCAGCTTCGAGGTGAGGACCGTCTCATACCGATAGGTGATGCCGCAGCTGCTGCCGACCGGCGTTTCATTCCTTTCGTCATTCGATTTCACGTCCATCCCAAGGTCAGCGTCAGCCTCACCCGGGATGGTAAGAGTGCCTTGTTGAAGCCAAATGCCACCGAGGCGGGCTGGCGCATTCGCAGCGACGCACAGTCCATCTCATTGGAGCCTTCTGCCTATTTCCAAGACGGGGTGGCCAAACGCACACAGCAGATTGTACTGCGCGGGCACGCGCGGGCTGACGCTGGTGCCAAGGTTCGGTGGGCGCTGGCCCGGGCTGAGACTTGACCGACCGCCATCCGTGCGCGAAAAGCCCCCCACCTTGGGTGACTGGCGAATAAGATGGGCGACCATCGGGAAGCTTGAGGGTTCATAGACGCCGCTCGCCTGGGCAATTTCCTTGTGACTTCGAAGGAGACTGCCGTGCCCGCTGCACCCGACTTCCCAAAACCTGCCGACCGAGCCATGATTAAACGGGCCCTGATTTCTGTTTCCGACAAGTCGGGGCTGATTGAGGCGGCTAACGCCTTGGCTTCACTTGGGGTAGAACTGGTCTCGACCGGCGGCACGCGAGCAGCAATCGCCGCGGCTGGCCTTCCTGTAATGGACATCTCCGAACTCACCGGGTTTCCAGAAATGATGGACGGGCGGGTCAAGACGCTGCACCCAATCGTGCATGGCGGCCTGTTGGGCGTTCGGGATGCCCCAGACCACGCAAAGGCCATGGCAGAGCATGGGATCAGCGGCATCGATCTGGTCTACGTAAATCTCTACCCCTTTGAACAAACCGTCGCGGGCGGGGCGGATTTCGACACCTGCGTCGAGAACATCGACATTGGCGGTCCAGCCATGATTCGCTCCGCTGCCAAGAACCACGGCTATGTTGCGGTCTGCACAGAGCTTGCCGATCTGGAGGAGGTGCTTGCCGAACTTCACACCCACGGCACAACCGGTCTCGAACTGCGCAAGCGCTTGGCCGCCCGTGCCTATGGCCGAACGGCCGCGTATGACGCTTCGATTTCGGCTTGGTTCGCTGAAGCCTTGGCCGAACCTGCGCCCCGGCACCGGGTGATCGGCGGACAACTGGTCCAGACCATGCGATACGGGGAAAACCCGCACCAGTCGGCCGCTTTCTACCGCTTCCCAAATCCGCGCACCGGCGTCGCTACGGCGCGCCAACTGCAGGGCAAGGAGCTCAGCTACAACAACATCAACGACACTGACGCCGCCTTCGAACTTATCGCCGAGTTTGACCCGGCAGCTGGCCCAGCCTGCGCCATCATCAAACACGCCAATCCGTGCGGCGTTGCGACAGGCCGAACAATGGTCGAGGCTTATGAGCGGGCCTTAGCCTGCGACCCCACCAGCGCCTTTGGCGGGATCATCGCGCTAAACCAGACCCTTGATGCCGCCACCGCCGCCGAAATCGTCAAACTTCTGACCGAGGTGGTGATCGCGCCGGACGCTGACGCTGACGCCGTCGCTCTGTTCGCCAAAAAGAAGAACGTCCGCCTGCTCACTACCGGCGGCCTGCCCGATCCCATGGCCCCGGGCTTGACCTTTAAGTCAGTGTCCGGCGGGTTCCTGGTTCAAAGCCGCGATGATGCCCGTATGACGCCAGCCAACCTCACCGTGGTCACCAAGCGCGCGCCGAGCGAGGAGGAGATACGCGACATGCTGTTTGCCTTCAC
>JANLPX010000040.1:0-15537 GCA_031367485.1 Alphaproteobacteria bacterium
CGGGCCTCGTCGAGACTGCCTTCATCACCCTCTTCGTCCGCCATCTCGGCATAGCCAACCGCGTCAGCCAGGTCGCGCTCTAGTCCCCGCACGGCTTCGACGCTGGCTGCTAGTTTAGAACGCTCGCGCGCCAGGGCTTGCGCCGCCGTCGGGTCGTCCCAAAGTGTCGGATCTTCGACCCGGGCGTTCAGCTCATCTAGTTTTCGAAGGGCTGGTTCCCAGTCAAAGACGCCTCCTGAGCAGTTCAATCGACTGCTCGATGTCAGCCTTTGAGGCCTCGACATCCGCTCTCATGGGAATACTCCGGACAATTCAGAGGCGCGGCAGTAGCGCGGCGCGGCACCTAATACAATCCGTTCATGTCGTCTTGCTTCTTGGGTGATGGCGGCGGTGGGGGCGGGGCCGCCGTCTGACCAGGGGTCACCACCGCTGAATAGGGCATCGGCCCACTGGGCAAAGCGCCGCTCATGACGGCCTCTACCACCTTGGGCTCTGTGCCCGGCCGGAACGCCTCCCGTATGCCCCGGATCATGGCGAACTTGGCATTGGTGGGGGCCTTGAAGTCGGACTTTGGTAGCCCGAGGGTCGCGGCTTGCATGAATTCTGTGAACACAGGAACGGCCGCAACCGTCCCAGTTTCACCCTCGCCTAGGCTGCGATTGTCATCGAAACCGATGAACACGCTGGCCACGATCTGCGGCGTGAAACCAACAAACCAAGCCGAGCGATAGTTGTTGGTCGTACCCGTCTTGCCGCCAACCGGACGGCCTAAAACTGACACCGCCGTCGCCGTCCCGCGTTGAACCACACCCTGCAGCATCGATGTGATTTGGTAGGCCGTGATCGGATCCATGACTTGGTCGCCGCCGGGCGCGATGCGCGGGCTTTCATCGCCGTTGAACCCGGTTCCGCACCGCAGGCAGACACGTTTGTCGGCGCGCAGGATCGTCTTGCCCTGGCCGTCCTGCACCACCTCGATCAAGTGGGGCTCGACCTTGCGACCACCATTGACGAAACTGGCATAGGCCGCTGTCAACTTGAAAGGCGTCGTCTCGCCCGCCCCAAGGGCCATGGCCAGCACTGGCTCCATGTTCTTGACCACCCCCAGGCGCCCGGCGAGGTCACTAATCTTGCGCATGCCGACACCCTGAGCCAGCCGGACGGTCATCGCATTGCGCGAGAGCTCGAGGCCTTTGCGAAGCTGCAATGCGCCATAGTACTTCTTGTTGTAGTTCTCCGGGGTCCAGTCCTGCCCGTCTCGTCCTTGCAGCGTGATCGCCGAGTCCATCACGACGCTGGCGGGCGTATAGCCGTTCTCCAGGGCCGCAGCATAGACAATCGGCTTGAACGAAGACCCTGGCTGACGCATCGCCTGGGTGGCACGGTTAAAGCTGGACAGCGAAAAAGAATATCCGCCGACCATGGCCAAGACGCGGCCTGAGCTTGGCTCCATCGCCACGAGCGCGCCATTCACTGCGGGTATTTGGCGAAGCCGGAATCCGCCGGTCTTGGACGGCTCCACGAAGATCAAATCCCCGGGATTGAGACCCTTACCCGCCCTGGCCCAAGCAACATCCTCACCCACCAAGGCTCCGGTCTGTCCAGATTCAGCAACTGTCACACGGACCCCGCCGCCAGAGACCTCATTGACTACGGCGGCGCGCCAGTCCCGGCGTTCGGCAGGAGGAGATACCTTCTTGGCGATTGCCTCCCAGCCTGGCGCGAGGGTGACCCGTGCAAATGCGCCGCGCCAACCATGACGCCGGTCATACATTTCCAAGCCATGCATCAGAGCGACACGGGCGGCGGTCTGCATCCGGGGGTCCAGGGTAGTGCGCATGTAATAGCCGCCCTCGTTCAGCCTCGGCCCAAGGTCAACTAGGGCCCTGCGGCGCACCTCCTCCACAAAGAAGTCAGCATCTCGGTACTTGGCGCGGCTCGGTGCGGCTTGGACCTTCAGGTCTTCTTTCTTGGCAAGCTCCGCTTCGGCCTTGGTCACCCACCCCAACTCGGCCATCTGGTCGAGTATCCAATTGCGCCGAGCAATCGCCTGGGCCTTGCGCCGGATCGGATGATAGTTGTCTGGGCCCTTCGGCAAAGCGGCCAGATAGGCGCACTCCGCCAAGCTGAGATCGGAAATCGATTTCCCGAAATAGTTATAGGCCGCAGCCCCGACTCCGAACGAACGGTAACCCAGCCATATCTCGTTGAGATAGAGCTCTAATATCTGCTGTTTGTTGAGCGTCTGCTCCAGACGCCGCGCCAGGATCGCCTCTTTCAGTTTGCGCCCGACTGTGGCGTCGCTGGTGAGCAGAACGTTCTTGGCCACCTGCTGGGTGATCGTCGAGCCGCCCTCCAACCGTTTGCCACGGGCGGCATTGAAAAGGTTCTTGACCATCGCTCGGGTAAGACCGGCGACATCGACACCGCCATGCTGGAAAAAGCTGTGATCCTCCGCAGCCAGGAACGCTTGCGCGAGCTCCGGCTTGATATTGTCATAGGGCACGAAAATTCGCCGCTCACGACTGAACTCACCAATCAGGGTGCCGTCCCAGGCATAGGCGCGGGTCGCCGTGGGTGGTCGATAGTCGACTAGGTCACCCGCGTCGGGCATGTCGTGGAACAACCAAGCAGCGTAGATCGCGATGGCCAGACCGCCAGCAGCGATCAAGCTCAATGCCGCTATTCCGGCGATTGCGACCCATCTCTCGGGGGGGTTCAAGACTGACTAACCTCCACGGGCGCCCGCCTCCCGCCGGAGACCGGTCTAGAGCGCGTCACCAGAAAGGGAAAGTCAGATTGTGCAGAGGCCCGACAAAGCTAGCGAGATGCCAGCCTGATCTCACGGGAGAAATACGAATCGATGGTATCGGCCACCGCCCCCACCAAACGTGCCCGTCCAGAAGCATCACCCAGCATCGACTCATCCTGCCGGTTGGTTATGAAGCCCATCTCGAGCAACACTGCGGGCACGTCGGGGGCCAACAGCACTGCGAGGCCTGCTTCGCGATGGCTCCGACGCACCAGAACCTGTTGCTCGGACACCCGGTCCAGCAACATCTCGGCAAATCCAGCCGACCGGTTCTTGGTCGCGCGCTGGGTTAGGTCATAGAGAATACCAGAAACGCCCCGATCACCCTGATAGCTGGCCTTCATAAACCAGTCGTCCTTGGTGACCAGCTTAGCCGATCGCGCCGCCGCATGGTCAGCCAGGGTGTAAACACTAGCTCCCCGCGTGGCGGTATCGGGCCCAGAGTCGGCATGAAGCGATATGAACAAGTCGGCGTCGGCGCGGCGGGCAATCTGGACCCGTGTGTCGAGCGGCACATAAACATCGCTACTTCGGGTCATAACCACTTGATAGCGCCCACTGCGCTCCAGCCGAGACTTGAGAGCCAAGGCAGCAGCTAGAGTGACGTCCTTTTCCACTTTGTGCTTGCCCTTAGCACCCGGGTCCTTGCCCCCATGCCCCGCATCGATCACCACGATCTTCTTGAAAGATACCGGTCGCAGGCCAGGCTGCGGCATAGAAATTAGGGTCACGGTTTGGGCTTTGGGCGGCGCAGGCAGAACAACTGCCGGGCCAGACCGCGCCAGATCAATCACATAGCGATAGTTGCTGACCCCATCGGCGGGGGGCAGCAGGAAACGGCGCTTGATCGTCGCGTCAGCCGTCAAATTCAGTCGCAGACTTGCCCCGAGTGGCGATTGATCAACGCTCCAGGTCTTCACCAGCCCAAGACCGGGGCCCGCCATATCCTCACCGAGTCGCAATCCCGGCAGATTGACCACCACCAAACGATCAGTTCGACCGTCGGAAACGACTTTGCCACTTATCGCGTTGCCCAGATCGATAACGAGTCGGGTCTCTAGCTGATCGCCACCAAGCCGAACATTTAGAACATTGGTTCCAGCTATCGCGCCAGACGCGACCAAGACCACAAAGCCGAATACACCGGCGAGGGTGGCCCACCATGGAGCGCGAGCGGTGCGTGCGTTGGTCAAAACTCTAAACCCACCAGGTACTTTGGTTCGCTTATCAGATTTTGACCATACACCCTAACCCGGTAGCCAAATTGTTAAGCCTGCGGATTAAGCCTGCGTCTTTCCTTTTTGTGCTGGGTGATGCAATGTCTCGCGCGCTGGACCGCCCCTGGCTTGCCCAAGGCGTTGTCCGCGACAAGAGCCCGCGTCGGCTCTGACCGAATCCTCGGCCACGACGTAACATCAGATACGCACCTCACTTATGAGGTGCGCCTGGGAAACAACAATGGGCAGCGCCGCTCAAGCCTCTATCTGGCCTTCCATCGCTCGCGTCCCTGCCCGGTTAGGGCATGACGCGTCCGGCGGTCGCGTGCGCGCCATCCTGACAACCCGGCGGCGCTCGAGCCTAGACCTCGCGGCGCGCCACGGAGACTCGTCTAATGACAAAGAAAATGCTTATCGACGCCGCTCACGCCGAAGAAACGCGTGTGGTGGTGATCGACGGAAGTCGCATTGAAGAATTCGATTTTGAAAGCCAGAACCGCAAACAACTCAGAGGCAATATCTATCTCGCCAAGGTAACGCGCGTCGAGCCGTCCCTACAGGCAGCCTTTATCGAGTATGGCGGCAACCGCCACGGCTTCCTGGCCTTCAACGAAATCCACCCTGACTATTATCAAATTCCTGTGGCCGACCGCGAAGCGCTAATGCGCGAAGAGGCTGAGGAAGAAGACGATCACCACGAGCCGCGCGCCAAGGCCCCCTCGTCTGAAGACGATGACGAGGAAGACGCCGTGTCGGGCGACGACGACGATGACGTCATGGAAGAAGAGGTCGCTCGGCGTCGCCGGCGGCTAATGCGGCGATACAAAATCCAAGAAGTGATCCGCCGTCGCCAGATCATGCTGGTCCAGGTCGTCAAGGAAGAGCGCGGCAACAAAGGTGCGGCGCTCACCACCTACCTCTCCTTGGCCGGTCGCTACGGCGTCTTAATGCCTAATACGGCGCGCGGCGGCGGCATATCGCGCAAGATCACCACAGTTACTGACCGCAAGCGCCTGAAAGGCGTGGTCCAAAGCTTGGATGTGCCGGAGGGCATGGGCCTGATTGTTCGTACGGCAGGGGCCAAGCGCACCAAGGCCGAGATCAGCCGCGACTACGAATATCTGCTGCGACTTTGGGAAAACATCCGCGACACCACCCTCCACTCCGTGGCCCCTGCCCTGATCTATGAGGAAGAGGACCTCGTTAAGCGCACCATCCGCGACCTCTACGACAAGGATATCGACGAGGTGTGGGTCGAGGGCGAAGCCGGCTTCAAGGAAGCCCGTGACTTCATGCGCATGTTGATGCCCTCCCAGGCCAAGAAGGTGCAGGCTTACCGCGAGCCGATGCCGCTGTTCGTTAAGCACCGGGTCGAGGACCATTTAAGCCAGATATATTCGCCCACCGTGCCGCTGAAGTCCGGGGGCTATCTGGTCATCAACCAGACCGAGGCCCTCGTCGCAGTTGACGTAAACTCTGGACGCGCGACGCGCGAGCGGAACATTGAGGCCACGGCACTTAAGACTAACATGGAGGCCGCCGAAGAAACCGCGCGCCAACTGCGTTTGCGCGACCTGGCTGGTCTGGTCGTCATCGACTTCATCGACATGGATGAAGCCAAAAATAACCGGGCCGTTGAAAAGAAGCTCAAGGACGCCCTCAAGGACGATCGCGCGCGGATCCAGATGGGACGGATTTCCGGCTTTGGCCTCATGGAGATCAGTCGTCAACGTCGCCGCTCTGGTGTGTTGGAGGGCACGACCCACGTTTGTGAACACTGCGCCGGCACGGGCCGTGTCAGGTCCGTAGAGTCGAGCGCTCTATCGGCGCTACGTGCTCTCGAGATCGAAGCCTTGAAGGGTGGCGGAGAGGCAACGCTGAAAGTTCCGACGGCAGTCGGTCTCTACATTCTCAATGAGAAGCGCGGTCATTTGGCGCGGATACATGAGGCGCTTGGGCTGTTTGTCACCATTGTCATCGATGACGGCGTGTCGCACGCAGAACATGAGATCGAGCGGACTGCGGACGAACCACGACCCGAACATGCGGTCGTCCAACGCAAGGCGCTTGAAGCCTACGTCCCGGTCGAGGACGACTTTGATGATGACTCCGTCGAGGATGAAGACGAAGACGACGACGAAGAACAAGAGGCGATCGCGCGCGAGGCCACCGATGATGATGAGGCCGAACATCGTCATCAAGACGCTGACCGTGACGAAACCGAATCTGCGGACGGGGGCGATCGCAATCGCGGACGTCGTCGGCGTCGGCGCGGTCGGCGTGATGAACCTAGGGCAGAGGGTGCTGTTGCCGAACCTGTCGTCGCCCGTGAACCGAAACCGGAAGAAGACGAGGAAAGCGCCGCAAGTCGTCGCCGTCGGCGGGGTCGGCGCGGTGGTCGACGGATGCGCGATGATAGTCGCCCCGTCGACGCTTTCGCGTGGACGCGGCCATGGGTTCCATATGGCGAAGACCCCTTCGTCTGGCATGACCCGGCCGAGGATATCCGGCAGGCGGCCCCAGCCAACCCTGAACGGGCACAGCCACCGGAACGCCAGCAGCAACTCGTCGCCGAGGTCGCGCAAACAACCACCAGCGACGACACTCATGACATCTGGGTCGAACTCCCTGCTCTAGAGGAAAAGCCGAAATCTGCGCGGAGCCGGCGCGGAAGAGGTCGCAAGCCTGAGTCCGAAGCCGTGGCCGAAGCGCCGGTCGAGGCCCTCGTTCAACCCGCGCCTCCAGAGGAACCGGTCGCTGAGGTCCAAACCGCCGACGAAACGGTGTTAGTGGAACCGATCATCGTGGCCCCTGCCCCGAAAGCGCCACGCGGCCGTCGGACAAAAGCTGTGATCGCAGCAGAGGCTCCTGCCGAGGTCGCCACGACCGTTGAACTGGTTGTGCCTCCTGAACCGGTTGCGCCACCCGAACCGGTCGTGGCCGTGGCAAAGGAACCCGACCCCGCAGAAATCTCTGCGCCACCCGCTGCGCCCCGCAAGGGGTGGTGGCGGCGCGGTTGACGGTCTAGTTATGAGAACGGGCTGGGGAGCCGCTGGGAGTAAGTCTATGGCCTCCTCGACCCGTTCGATTGTTCGCACCGCGATGGCCGCCTGGATGGCTGTGGGTCTGACGCTCCCTCCGAACGCTGCCCATGCTCAAGGAGAACCGCTCTCCCTGATCCGCGATACAGAGATCGAAGATATCCTACATGAGGATGCGGCGGCTCTTTATGAGGCGGCGGGATTGGACGCCAAGTCGATCCATATCCTGCTGATCGGCTCTAAGGACTTGAATGCCTTTGCGGCACCCGGGACCATGGCGGTATTCACTGGGCTCATCCTAGAATCGAAATCGCCCAACCAGCTTCAGGGGGTTATGGCCCACGAAATTGGCCACCTTGCTGGGGGGCACTCGGCGCGATCAGGCGAAATGAGCCGAGCCGGTTTGAAACCCTTCCTATTGACCATGGGACTGGGGGTCCTGGCCGCGCTTGCCGGGAACACCGAAGCCGGTGCGATCCTGGCCGGCAATGCCGGATTCTTCGGCCAAATCGGAATGCTAGGCTACAGCCGGGAACAAGAGAGCCGCGCCGATCAGGCGGGGGCGTCCTACCTGGAAACAGCTTCTCTTTCAGGTCAGGGATTGGTCGAATTTTTCGACAATTTTCGATACCAAGAGGTCTTCGCCGAGGCCCGACGCTATCCCTATTTCCGTAGCCACCCGCTGTCGTCGGACCGGATCGCTGCCCTAAGGTCGCGCGTTGAGAAACTGCCGCACTTTCAGGCGCATGACGACGCCGACAAAATCGCCAAGCATGAGATCATGAAGGCCAAGCTACAGGGTTTCATCAACCCGACCATCGCCATCGTGAAATGCAGCGACAAGGTTCAAGACTATCCTACACGATATGCCTGTGCGATCGCACAGTATCAGTTAAAAGAGCCCGACAAGGCATTGAAAATTATAGAGGCCTTGCTCCTGGAACAGCCCAATAATCCCTATCTGTGGGAACTCAAAGGCCAGGTTCTGTTTGAGTTCGGCCGGGCGGCTGAGGCTGAAGCTGCTCAGCGAAAGTCCGTGTCCTTGAAGCCCGAAGCACCGCTCCTACGCGTGAATTTAGGCCAAACCCTGATCGCGTTGAACTCTGATGCCAAGGTCGATGAGGGCATCGCCGAGCTCAAGAAATCCCTGGTCCAGGATGAGGAAAACTCTGCGGCGTGGCGCATTCTGGCAGAGGCCTATGATCGTCGGGGATTGGACGGGTTGGCCCGTTACGCTACTGCCGAGTACAATTTCCAAGAAGGCGATAAGCGTCAGGCCCTGATCTTCGCAATGCGCGCCCGAGAAATGCTGACCAAGGGTACGCCGGAATGGCGGCGGGCCACCGATATCGTCCTGGCGTCAAACCCCGACCGTGGATTGCTGAAGGATATCGGCCCCGACGGCACGGGCACCAAGGGTTCCTTCCACTAGTTTGCCAAGTTGAGATAATCCCAATGTTCCGACCTATTTCACTGGCCCTAGTCCTGGTCGGCTTGATCAGCCTGACCGGATGCCAAAAGGCTCAAGACGCTGCCTTCGGCCAGCGTGTTCGTACCTATCTCCTGTCTCACCCTGAAGTCTTGGAAGAAGCCCTACAAAAGCTTCAGGAGAAAAAGACGGTCGATGCCGCCAATGTCGCGAAGGCTGGACTACGCTCCAATCGACAAGCGCTCGAAGCCGACCCGCGCGATTTCGTCGCCAACCCTGGCGGCAAGTACACCGTGGTGGAGTTCTTCGATTACCGCTGCGGCTATTGCAAATCATCAGCCCCGGAGGTGCTGAAGATTATCGCGGACAACCCCGACGTCCGCTTTGTCTTCAAAGAATTGCCGATCTTTGGAGGACCATCCAACCTCGCAGCTGGGGTTGCTTTGACCACGGCAGGCAAGGAAAAGGGTCTCGAACTCTATCAGCGGTTCATGGCCGACAAGGCACTAGACGAGCCCCGCATCAAAGGACACCTGGCCAGTCTCGGTATCGACCCGACCACTGCGGCGACCCAAGCCCAGTCAGTCGCCATACAAAAGCAGCTTCAGGACACCGCAACCTTGGCGGCTAAGTTGGGCATTGAAGGCACGCCAGCCTTCATCGTCGGCGAAACCCTGATCCCCGGCGCAGACCTCACCGCATTGCGCGCGCTAATCGCTGATGCCAAAACTGGGCCGCTGAAGAGGCCGAGCTAAGATCAGCCTAGCCTTCCGCAAGGTCGGGCATGCCACGAAGAGATCCCTGAATCTCTTGTCACCACCAGTGCGTTTGAAGGTCTGAGCATTGAGCGAACATGTCGTCGTCATCGGAGCTGGCATAGCTGGTCTGTGCACGGCCTTGGCGCTGGCCCCTACTGGCCGAGCCGTTACCCTATTGGAGCGTGACCCAGCACCTCCCTCTGGGGATGCTGACGAAGCTTTTCTGGATTGGTCACGCCGGGGTGTTGGTCATCTGCGCCATAGCCACGCCTTTCTGGCCCGCCTGCGGTTGATCATAAAATCCGAACATCCACAGTTGCTAGCCGATTTGCTGGAAGCCGGATGCCGTGAGTTGACCTTTGATCAGATGCTGACGGACGAACACAAGCGGACCTACAGCGCCACGCCTGAGGACGCCGACTTCGTCATCCTCACCAGCCGCCGCACGACGTTGGAACTGGTTATCAGACGATATGTGGAGCACCTGCCCGGCGTTACCATCCGCTCTGAGGCCTTTGTGTCTGAACTCGTCACGACGCCGGGAACACCTATCCGGGTTTGTGGCGTTCGGTTGCAAGACGGCGAGGTTATCGACTCTAACCTGGTGATAGACGGCGCAGGACGGACCTCGGGGGCTACCGAGCAGCTCATCGCGCTAGGCGCGCCGATTTCCGAGACCTCAGAAACCGCCGGTATTCTCTATTTCACGCGCCACTATCGCCTACTCGACGGAGTGGAGGAACCGCCACGCAGCAAAGTGCCCGCCACGGGCGATCTGGGTTTCCTGAAGTTCGGCGTGTTCCCGGGCGACAATGGCTGCTTCTCCATCACGATGTGCGTGCCCGAGATTGAGCTTGAGATGCGCAAGGCCATCGTCGACCCCAAGGTTTTCGACGCCATCTGCGCCGAGCTTCCAGGCCTCCTGCCTTGGATTGACCCAGCGCGCTCCAAGGGGGTCAGCAAGGTCTTCGGCATGGGCGATCTGCACAGCCGCTGGCGTAGCCTGGTTGAGAACGGAAAGGCAGCCGTGCTGGGCTTTTTCGCATTAGGCGACGGCCTAGTTCGAACCAACCCTCTCTATGGTCGGGGCTGTTCATTTGCGGTCGTTGAGGCCTATTTGTTGCGAGATGCGCTGCGAACCAGCCCAGACCCCGCGCAGCGACTCTTGCATTATGATGCCGCCGTAACCCGCGACCTGAAACCCTTCTATGAAACCATGTTGGACCAGGACCGCGCCGCCATACGGCGGGCACGGCAAGCCCTGACGCCCGGCTATATGCCAAGCTTGCGCAGCCGTGCGCTCAAGAGTTTCATGGAAGATGCCGTGGGTGTGGCCGTTCGCTCAGACCCCGACCTTCTGCGATCCGCAATGCGCGGCTTCCACATGCTCGAGCACCCCTCGGCCTGGCTCAAACGCCCAGCCAATATGGCCAAGATCATGCGCTATTGGGCCCGAGGCAAAACCCGCAATGCCGCTGCCTACCCGCCCAAGCCCGGTCCAGATCGCGAGCATTTGATGCGTGCCATCGGGTTATCCCCTCAAGCCGATATCGAACGCTTGAAAGCGGAAGCTATTCCGGCTTAGCCCCGCCAAACAGCGAATTCGAGGCCATCTGTTCGCGTACCAATTCTGGCGTCAGGGTTGCAGCCTTGTCCAGTTCGAACAGCTCCGGCGGTACATACCAGTGCAATTTTTCGGAGTGGTAAGCCTCCCAAACCACAGCCGCCACATCAGCAGGAGGAATCGCCCGGAACATACCGTCCTTCGGCGCACTCTCCACGGCACCCGGCGGCAGGATCGGCGTGTCGATTAGGCCCGGCAACACATCGGCGACACGCACCCCATACGCCTTGAACTCTACCGCCAGAGCCTCGGTCAGACCCTTCACAGCGTGCTTGGTCGCAGAATAGACCGCAATCCCGGGCATGCCATAGGTCGCTGACGACGAGGACGTGGTGAAGCACAAAGAGTTGGCCGTGGCTTTCAGCAGCCCTACGCCTTCGTGAATGCCGATCAGCACACCCACGAAATTGACCTGCACCACAGCCATGACATCTTCGAAGGGCATGTCGGCAAATGGACCACCCCGACCAATGCCAGCATTGTTGTACAGGATATCCATCTTGCCGCCCGTTGCCGCGCCGAACTCCGCCAGCGCGGCGCGGTAGTCTAGCCGGTCGGTGACATCGAGGGTGCGAACCACGCAATTGTCGGCTCCCAGTTCGTCTCGGAGTGCAGCGAGCCCTTCAGCGTTGACGTCATAGCCGCCGATGAACCAGCCCTTAGCGTGAAACAGCCGCGCCGTTTCCCGGCCCATGCCAGAGGCGGCCCCGGTGATGAAAATGGATTTACGTCCGTTGGCGGCAGTCATGAGTGTTCCTCTCTCCCCGAGCATCCCCGCGAAAGCGGGGACCCAGGTGTTTTATCGAAATGCCCCGCTAAACAGAAAAGCCTGGGTTCCCGCTTTCGCGGGAATGAGCGGAGGTGAGTGGGTCAATTCTGATCGGTTGGCGCAAGGGAAGGCCAGGGAGCGATCACGAAAGTCGGCTGCCGAACACGCGCTTAATAGGGATCACATCTAAATCAACCCCCTCCAAACAGCGCACATTGATGCCCCAGATATTCAGCGCTGTGCGGGGTCGGCGGAAGGGCAGAATCCCGCAGACACTACAGAAATAGTCCGTCGCCTGGAGGGTATTGAACTTGTAGGTCGCAAGATCCTCCCAGAGCGTCAGCAGCTCAAGCGCATCCTCCTGGACGCGGTGGATCAAAGCGCCACGCCGACTGCAAATCGAACAGTCACACACCCGAACATGGTCGATCACCGCCTCGACCTTGAACCGCACTTTGCCACAGTGGCAGCTTCCCAGATAGCTTGGCATCGCCCGACCTAAGCCTCTTCAAATCAACCCTGCCAGCGGCGACGATGCCTCGGCATACATCCGCTTGGGCATGCGACCGGCTAAGAATGATTCCCGCCCAGCGATCACCGCATGCCGCATCGCTCCGGCCATCCGGATCGGGTCCTTAGCCTGGGCAATCGCCGTATTCATCAACACCGCGTCGCAGCCAATTTCCATGGCCAGCACAGCATCGGACGCCGTACCAACTCCAGCATCGACCAGCACCGGCACTCGAGATTGCTCGATGATCAGGCCGAGATTGAGGAAATTCTGTATGCCGCGCCCCGACCCAATCGGGGCAGCGGCCGGCATGATCGCGGCGGCTCCCGCATCTTCCAGTTTCTGGGCGTAAACCGGATCGTCGGTGCAATAGACCATCACTTGGAACCCCTCGCTAATAAGCAGTTTGAGCGCGCGCAGGGTTTCTTCCATGTCCGGCAAGAGATGCTTGGTATTTGACAGGACCTCCAGCTTCACCAGATCCCAACCACCGGCCTCGCGAGCCAGGCGCAAGGTGCGGACCGCCTCCTCACCGGTGAAACAGCCCGCCGTATTGGGCAAGAAGGTAAAACGGTCGGGCTTCACGTAGTCCACCAACATCGGCTGGCTTGGGTCTGACAGGTTCACCCGGCGGATCGCCACGGTGACGATCTCACAGCCAGAAGCCTCAGCAGCGGCAGCGTTTTGCGCATAGTCGGCATACTTGCCCGTCCCGATGATCAGTCGCGAGGTGAAGGTTCGGCCGGCCACCGACCATGTGTCTGGACTGGAAAGTGCGCCGTCCATGTCAGCCGCCTCCGATGAAGTGTACGATCTCAATGCGGTCGCCGTCGTTGACCACCGTCACCCGATAGGCCGAACGCGGCACGATCTCCAGGTTGAGCTCAACCGCGACCTTGCGCGCATCTAAGCCCAGCTCGGTCACCAGATCGGCCAGGGTCGAACCCTCGGAAACCGTGCGCGCCTCGCCATTTAGGGTCAGGTTCATCAGGGGCTCAGAAACAGCAATTCTCGGCAATGCTTGTGACCTTGCTCGCGCCCCGTTACAAGACGGCGGAATCGACGGCGGGGCCGAATGTCGAAACCGATCTATGTATTGAACGGACCAAACCTCAATCTTCTGGGGGTCCGGGAGCCAGACATCTACGGAAAAGCCACCCTGGCCGACGTCCAAGCGCTGTGTGAGCGCCGGGCAAAGGCGCTGGGGCGCAGCATCGTGTTCCATCAGTCTAATCATGAGGGCCAACTGATCGATTGGATTCAAGAGGCCAGAACCGCAGCTAGCGCCTTGGTGATGAATCCCGCAGGCTTTGGCCACACCTCAGTTGCCCTGCTTGATGCCCTCAAGACGCTCGATATCCCGGTGGTGGAATGCCACCTTTCAAACCCGGCGGCGCGTGAAGCGTTTCGTCATCACACCTATGTGTCTCTCGCCGCGACCGGCCTCGTGTCAGGCTTTGGTGCCAAGAGCTATGAACTCGCCATCGAGGCGGCAGCGGACCTCTCCGCCTAACCCTAGATGTTAAAGCAATAGGAACTTCAATTCATGGCAAGCAGCCCAAAGGCCCCCGCCGACCCGATCGACGCGCGCCTGGTCCGCAAACTAGCCGATATCCTCACCGAAACCGGTCTGAGTGAAATCGAAATTGAGCATGCCGGGCTCAAAATCCGGGTCGCCAAGACGCTGACCGCCGCATCGACCCTGCAGTATGCCCCGGCACCTACACCCGTGAACTATGCGCCACCACCTCCAGCAGCGACCGAAGCCGCCCCAGCGCCGACCCCGGCAACGGCGCGTGGTGAAGCCATCAAGTCCCCCATGGTCGGCACCATCTACCTTCAGGCCCAACCCGACCAACCTCCGTTCATTTCAGTGGGCGACAGCGTCGCGGTCGGCCAGACCTTGATGATCATTGAGGCGATGAAGACCATGAACCCGGTCCCGGCCACCAAGGCGGGCAAGGTGCTCGAAATCCTGGTCGGAGACGGCCAACCGGTCGAATTCGGCGAGCCCCTCGTCGTCATCGAGTAGGATCATGTTCGACAAGATCCTCATCGCCAATCGCGGCGAAATCGCCCTGCGTATCCACCGAGCCTGCAAGGAAATGGGCATCGCCACAGTAGCCGTCCACTCCGAGGCCGATGCTGGCGCCATGTGGGTGAGGCTAGCTGACGAAAGCGTCTGCATCGGGCCCGCCCCTGCCGCCAAGTCCTACCTCAACATTCCCTCGATCATCGCCGCCGCCGAGATCACAGGGGCCAATGCCATCCACCCCGGCTATGGCTTCCTCTCGGAAAATGCCCGCTTTGCCGAGATCGTCGGTGCGCACGGCTTCACCTTCATCGGTCCCAAGCCTGAGCACATCACCATGATGGGCGACAAGATCACCGCAAAGCAGGCGGTGAAGGCGGCAGGCATCCCGGTCGTCCCCGGCTCAGACGGCGCGATCACCACCGAGGAAGAGGCCTTTGCCGCCGCCGCTGAAATCGGCTTTCCCGTACTGATCAAGGCCGCTGCCGGTGGCGGTGGACGCGGCATGAAGGTCGCCCAGACCCAGGACGATCTCTACGAGGCCGTCTCCACGGCCCGCGCCGAAGCCCGCGCCGCTTTTGGCGACGATGCGGTATACATGGAGCGCTACCTCCAAACCCCGCGCCATATTGAGCTCCAGGTCATCGCCGACAGCTTCGGTAATGTTTGTCACCTGGGCGAACGCGATTGCTCGCTCCAGCGTCGCCACCAAAAAGTGCTGGAGGAAGCCCCCTCCCCGATCATCGATGCCGCCACCCGCGCCAAGATCGGCAAGGTCGTGGTCGATGCGGTCAAGGCGATCGGCTATCTCGGCGTCGGCACCATCGAGTTCCTCTACGAGAACGACGAGTTCTTCTTCATCGAGATGAACACCCGCCTCCAGGTCGAACATCCGGTCACCGAGGCCATCACCGGCATCGACTTGGTTCGGGAACAGATCCGTATCGCTGCAGGCCTGCCGCTATCGTTCAAGCAATCCGATATCGTGTTCGAGGGTCATGCCATCGAATGCCGCATCAATGCGGAAAACCCCAAAACTTTCGTGCCTTCGCCGGGCTTGGTCACCGACTTCCACGCCCCCGGTGGACTTGGCGTGCGGCTCGATAGCGCCATCTATGCCGGCTATTCGATCCCACCTTATTACGACAGCCTAATCGGCAAACTGATTGTCCACGGCCGCGACCGGGAGGAATGTATTGCGCGCCTCAGCCGCTGCCTTGGCGAAATAGTGGTTGGTGGCGTGGAAACCACGGTGCCTCTGTTCCAAGAACTATTGCTTCAGCCCGACATCCTCTCCGGCACCTACGACATCCATTGGCTAGAGCGCTGGATGAAGGATCAAGA
>JANLPX010000073.1:0-7674 GCA_031367485.1 Alphaproteobacteria bacterium
TGGCATCATGGTACGGTGAGGCGTTCAATCTGCAGCCGACAGCGAATGGCGAGACTTTCGACATGTCGGTTATCTCAGCAGCCCATCCCACATTACCCCTGCCTTCGATCGTAGAGGTTACCAATCTCGATAATGGCAAGACACTGAAGGTTCGGGTCAATGATAGGGGTCCCTTCGTCGGTGGGCGCGTCATTGATCTGTCTCGCGCTGCGGCCGAACAGTTGGGTTATGACCGTCAAGGCCTAGCGCGAGTGCGGGTGCGGTATGTGGGACCAGCCGATTTGGAAGACGGCCTGCCAAACCAAAGGCTCGCCTCCAATAGCGCAGGAAATGATCTACCAGAATTAGGCGGTCCCGTTGTGGCCAGCGCACCGGTCGCCGTGGCATCGACTGTGCTTCCTCCCGCCTCGACTCGTTTAGCGAGCTTAGCGCCTGCCAACGCCTACCGCGTCCAAGCCGGCGCATTCAGTGACCGGGACAATGCCCGGCGTGTGGCGTCAAATCTTAGCCAAGCGGGCGAAGCGATCATTGAGCCGTTCGATCGCAACGGGGTCACGCTTTACCGAGTCACTGTGGGGGCCAGCACCGATGAGGGACAGGCTTTTGCGCTAAGAGACCAGGTTGCGGCGCTGGGCTATTCAGATGCGAAAGTCCTTCGGCCTTTTTAGCCCAGAGTTCTGGACAATTGCTACGAACCGGCCATCTTGCGCCGGGTGTCGCGCGGATATTTCATTAGCTTCGAAGGCGGGGAGGGGGTCGGGAAATCCACCCAAATCCAACGCCTTGCCGCACGCCTGATTTCGGCTGGTCACAGCCTGGTGGCGACGCGTGAGCCGGGAGGCTCTCCAGGCGCTGAATCAATCCGCGATCTCGTATTACGTGGCTCTGTCGACCGATGGAGTCCGATGACGGAAACGCTACTGATGTATGCGGCGCGACGCGACCATATTGAACGCGTGATCAACCCGGCCCTTGATCGGGGGGATTATGTAGTTTGTGACAGGTATGCTGATTCGACCCGAGCCTATCAGGGCGTGGCCGGCGGCGTAGATGCGCAGTTTATAGATGCTCTGGAAAAGCACGTCCTTGAAGGCGCGCAGCCGGATCTCACCCTGGTCTTCGACCTTGATCCGAGGATAGGGCTTACTCGCGCGTCGAACCGGGCAGGCGCGGAAATGCGTTTTGAATCTAAAGGTCTCGACTTCCATTCCAAGCTCCGTGCAGCCTTCCTAAAGATTGCTGCAGATGACCCGGAACGATGCGTGGTTATTGATGCGTCAGGCACACTGGACCAAGTTGCTGCGGAGATCTGGCAAGTGGTGACGGACCGCGCGCTTGGGTGAGTTGATCCCTCATCCGCGTGAAGTGTTCGAACTGCTTGGACATCAGGCCGAAGAAGTCGCATTTGAGAGTGCGCGGGCGCGGGGCCGACTTCACCACGCCTGGTTGCTGACTGGAGCCGAAGGTGTGGGCAAGGCCACATTTGCCTATCGCGCGGCACGCAGGCTCTTGGGTGCGCCCCTTGACGCAGATTTTGGCGTTCTGGGTACCAACCCGAGCCATCCAGTCAGTCGTCAGATCATCGCCCGAGCCCACCCTGATCTACTGGTTCTTGAGCGTATGGGCGAGGATGGGAAACTGCGGAAATCTATTCCCGTTGATGAGGCCCGCAAGCTTGCGGAGTTCTTCTCTAAGTCGCCCGCCTCCGCGCCACATCGCGTAGCTATTATCGATGCTGCAGATGACCTGAATGCCAATTCTGCCAATGCAGTCTTGAAGACCCTGGAGGAACCTCCGGAGCGTGGGGTACTGTTGTTGGTCGCTCACGCGCCCGGAAGGCTGCTGGCGACAATCCGGTCGCGTTGCAGGCGGTTGGCATTTCAGCCGCTCGAGGACGTAGAGGTAGCCCATTTTGTTCGTGAACGCTCGCAAGTCGACGAGGAACAGGCCCTTAGGCTAGCACGAATGGCCGGTGGCGCACCCGGTCGAGCCCTAGCTCTTGCCAGTGCTGGTGCTGTAGCGATCGATGACATAGCCAAAGGTTTGCTGGCCGAGCTACCGGCCGTCGACAGCGGTGCGATCATGGCGCTCACGGACCGCTTCAAGGGCGCGGAGGGCGTTATTATCTTCAATTTGCTGTTTGAGCGTCTCGCCGAGCGAATTCACGACCAAGCCGTCGCTCGCGCGGCGACAGGGCTCGCGGGGTTAGACCACTGGGCCGCGGCCTGGGAGAGCTTGCAGCGCTTACCCCGAGATGTAGAGGCGGTGAATCTAGACCGAACCGATGCGTTCCATACGGCCCTGGCCACTTTGCGTGAGGCGGCGGGGGCTTGAGATGCTGATCGATAGCCATGTCAATCTGCACGCGCCGCAGTTCGATGAAGATCGAGACGCTGTTATCGAACGCGCCCGGGCAGCAGGGATAGGCTTGATGGTCAACATCAGCGATCGGGTGTCGAACTTCGCTAAGGTACGAGCGGTGGCTGAGGTCGCTGATATTTGGTGCACGGTCGGCACCCATCCCCACGATGCCAAGGAAAACCCGGATCTGAGTTGCGCTGACCTTGTTGGTCTGGCGGTCGATCCACGGGTGGTCGGCATTGGCGAAACCGGGTTGGACTTTCACTATGATCTGAGCCCTCGAGATATTCAGGCCAAGGTCTTTCGGGTCCATGTGGCGGCCGCGCGGGAGACGGGCCTGCCGCTCGTCGTGCATACGCGGCTGGCGGATCAGGTGATGGGCGACATTTTGGAGGCTGAACACGCTGTAGGTCCATTTCGGATGTTGATGCACTGCTACACATCGGGGCCTGAATTGGCAGCGCGTGCAGCAGCGCTGGGGGCTTGGTTCTCCGTTTCAGGCATAGCCACCTTCAAGGCAGCGGAGGATGTGCGCGAGGTGATGCGAATGATGCCGGAAGATCGGATTATCGTGGAAACCGATTGCCCCTATCTCGCGCCGGTCCCCTATCGCGGGCGACGCAACGAGCCTGCCTATTTGCCGCATGTTTTGGCCAAATTGGCGGAGGTTCGGGGGTGGAGCTTGGCAGAGGCGGAGCAGAAGACCGAGACGGCGTTCTTTGATCTGTTCAACCGGATTCCAAGACCGTGAGTGGCGTGTTGGAGTTTACGATCCTGGGCAGCGGGTCTTCCGGCGGCGTGCCTCGCGCTGATGGAGATTGGGGCGATTGCGACCCAACCAATCCGAAAAATTTGCGTTCACGTTGCTCAATGCTGGTGCGGCGGTTAGGGCAGGGGGCAGAGGCCGAAACCACGGTCTTGGTCGACACCTCGCCGGATCTGCGGATGCAAACGGCCTTGGCTGGTGCCAAACGCTTGGACGCGGTCTTGCTGACCCACGATCACGCCGATCAGACCCATGGGCTGGACGACATTCGGGCCTTCTTCATTCGCCAGCGCGCGCGCATTCCTTGCCACATGGACGCGGTGACGCAAGCCTCGATGATGCGGCGGTTCGGCTATGTGTTCGAGGGGGAAGGTGGCTATCCAGGGATCGCTGATCGCCAAGTCATTCCCCAGCACGGAACGCGCTGGGAAGTTCCAGGTCCGTCTGGGCCAATACCGGTTGTGACCTTTGATCAGGACCACGGCGGCATACGCTCCGTGGGGTATCGTTTCGGGGACGTGGCTTATTCCAGCGATGTGGTGAACTTGGATGAGGCGGCGTTCGATGCGCTGGCCGACCTGGATGTGTGGATTGTCGACGCTTTACGATGGCGGCCTCACCCAACACATGCTCATGTGGAGCGGACCCTAGCCTGGATTGATCGGGTCAAGCCGCGGCGGGCGATACTGACCAATCTGCATATCGACCTGGACTTTGAGGATCTGAAGTCAAAACTGTCGGCTGGGGTGGAGCCGGCCTTTGACGGGTTGAGATTTACCCACGAAATCAGTGATTAAGGCGGGTGTCTAAACACTCTCTCAGACTAGGTTTCCTGGCATCGCGGAACGGCACCAGCTTTCGCGCCATCGTGCAGGCGATTTCGGAGGGTGAGTTGGCCGCCGAGGCTCTAGTCTTGATCAGCAACAATCGGAACGCCAAGGCCATGGCCTTCGCGGCGCAGCGTGGAGTACCAACCTGCTACATCCCGACCCAAGGCGACCCGGAGGCTGCGGACCGGGCGTTAGCCAGAGTGATGACCGAGGCCGGTGTCGATTTAGTCGTGCTCTCTGGTTATCTGCGGCACCTAGGACCGGTGACCTTGGGCCGCTATCGCAATCGAATTCTCAATGTTCATCCCAGCCTGTTGCCGGCCTTTGGCGGGGAAGGGATGTATGGTCGACGGGTACATGAGGCCGTTATTGCGGCAGGGGCCGCGCTCAGTGGTGCGACTGTGCACCTTGTGGACGAGGTCTATGATCGCGGGGCGATCTTGGCGCAGAGATACGTCGACCTAACCGCTGGTCAGAGCGTCGAGATTTTGGAGGCCAAAGTCACCGCCTTAGAGCCCGCCCTGTTCGTCGAGACCCTGCAGAAGATTGCAGCCGGTGATTTGGTTCTGCCAGACTGACTAGGCCTGCGCCGGAACCGGTAGTTCGTTCCCCCCAACCTTAGCCCGCTTAGCACCCCGCACGATTTCTTTTTTGAGATCAGCGACATATAGGCCGAAGTCCACCTGGATCGTGTGACGCTTGGAGCGATAATACTGGCCGAGATGGACCTCTTCGTCTTGGGCAGTCACCCTGAGCATTTCGTCGGCGGAAGGCGGCAGGTAGTTGCCTGTGAGGTAGGCCGCAACCAGCTTTGATTGTTGCTCTGCGAAATTAACCAAGGTGGGCAGCGGCTGGGCTAGCGCCATATAGAAGAGGTTTGGAATGCCGGGCTGCATCATGCGCTTGTAGAGTGGCAGGCGGTGATCTGCGTCTGGCACTAGGGCGGGGTCGTCGAAAAACGGGAACTTCATGTCATAGCCGGTCGCAAACAGCAGAATGTCCACGGCTTCCACGCTGTCGTCCTCGAAGCGAATGTTCTTACCTTCCAGGGCCTTGATGGCGGGTTTGAACTTGACGTCACCGCAGCCCGCCCGGGTCAAAAACTCGCCGGAGACGGAGGGATGGGCTTCTAACGGCTCATGGTCTGGCTTGGGCAGTCCGTAGTCTTCCATGGCTCCGATGGATTTCTTGATTGCCGAGCGGGCCATGGAGAGCCCCAGTTTGCGCGGCATCCACTGCGGCATCACGGCTTTATCGGCCGGGTGGCCGTTCATATATTTTGGCAACACCCAAACCCCGCGCCGGGCCGAGACCCAAAGCTGCTTGGCGATCGGGCGTTGGGAGAGCTCAGAGGCAATATCCATCGCCGAATTCCCCATGCCGACAACGACGATGTTTTTGCCGCGCATTTCCACCGGCGAGAACGGGTCATTGTAGGCGTGACTATGCAGCGTCGGTCCGTCAAAGGTGCCGGGATATTCCGGGATGCGTGGGCTCCAATGGTGACCATTGCAGACGAAGAGGACGTCATAGGTTCTTGTTTCGCCGTTCGAAAGTAACACCGACCACGTGCCGTCAGCGCTGCGGGTCGCGTGCGTGACCGAGGTGTTGAAAGTGATGGTTTCCCGCAGGCCAAAGTGATCCACATAGTCTTTGAAGTACTGATGCAACTGAGCGTGATGGGGAAAGTCCGGCCAGTCTGCGGGGACTGGGTAGTCTTCGAAAGCCAAGCGCCACTTGGACGTGTCGATATGCAGGCTCTCATAGCAAGCCGACATGCCGTTGGGGTTCTTGAAGTACCAGTTGCCGCCAACCTCATCGGAGGTCTCGAAGCAGTCATACGGAATGCCGAAATCCTTTAGCCGCTTGGCCGTGGTGAACCCGGAACATCCGGCACCAATGATGCAGGCCTTGGGAAGTTTGCGCACGGTGGGCTCCTTTGATTTGGCGGCGAGCCAGGACCATAGCAGTGTCGCCAACATCACCTGGGGGAAGTCGATCCTGAATTAGACCAGGAGGCAGCCTCCGCACTCCGAGTTGACGAGAGACTGAATTAGCGTCTTGATTGTATTTCGGCAAAATGGCGGGTGAGGGCGGCATGGCAACCACCAAGGCGAAAGTAACTGACGACAAGGCCAAGGATGAGCGTATTGCCGTCGTCTTCGTGCACGGGCAGGGCGAGCAGACCCCCATGTTCGACGTTATGGAGTTGGCAGAATCTGTCTGGCGCACCGATCCCCGCGCCCAACCCGATCCGGACCGTGGGCTCGCCGAGATCTACAGCACGCCCGTGGCGAGCAGCGAGAAGACGGACCAAAGGCGCATAGCCACCCTAAAAGCGGCCGGGCGTCGGGTCGATTTCTATCAGTTCTATTGGGCCGACCTGATGGAAGGAAATCGGTTCATCCATCTGTGGGGCTGGTTCGCGGACTTAATGAAACGTAGTCCCGACGAAATTCCCGCCAAGATCTGGCCGATCCGGCAGGCGACCATGTTCATTGCCTTGTCGATAGGCGTCTGGGCTTGCGCCTTGGGCTTATTGAGCTCGGTGCGATTGGGCGTGTTTGCCAACAGCTACGGATATTGGGCCGCGGGGTTGGGTCTTGCCTTTGGGCTTTCCAGTGCGCGCACCGATGAGAACTCGAGGCGTTTCTTAGTGCTCCTTGGCGTCTCAGCGATCGGATTGCTATGTTTGATTGTCTGGAGCTTGGTCGGGTTTCCTGGGCACCTGAAATCGCTAGGCGTTTTCGCTGGCTGCGCTGCACTGACGGTTGGGCTCTATCTGCAAGCCAAGTCACCACCGGGCGCGTGGCCCAGCAGCGGAATGGTGGTGTTCAAGTCTTGGCTCTTTTGGGCGGCAATCGCCACGTTCATGCTGGTCGGATCAGCGGGATTGCTGATCTCGGCGGGTAAGGTGTTTGAGGTGAGCAAAGCCTCGGCGGGCGTTTGGCTAGCTTTTGTGTTGATCGTGTCTACTGGCTATCTTGGACCGCAACTCTTCTTTGAAAGTCGCCGAGCTTCGGTCTTCAACCTCGGCTTGCCGTTGGCTGTGGTCGCCCTTGGAGCCACCCTCCTGCCGAACGGCCCACAGCGCCAGGCCGCCGAAATCCCTAGCTGGATCCTTGATACCGGGGTTCAGGGTTTTGCCTTTTTAGGCAGTCTCGTCGGTCTGATTGTCTTGGTCGGTCTCGGGTGGATGCTCAGCAAGACATTCCTGGTGCCCGTTATGGCAGACTCGGCGCGGATGTTCTCGAACTCTCCGGTCAATATTCCCAATCAAAACAAGATCAGAGCGCGAGGACTTGAACTGCTGAGGGACCTTCACGATCCCAATCGAAATGAGAGGCAGCGCTATGATCGCGTTGTGATCCTCGCCCACAGCTTGGGCACGGTCGTGGCCTACCGTCTGATCAGCCACTATTGGGGAACGGTGTACCAGCAGATCAGCGGTCACCCAGAGGCGCAAGCAGTGGAGGATGCCGCAAAGGCTGACGATCCAAAGGCGTTGCGCGACGCTGTGCGGCGCTACGGTGATGCAGTGGCCAAGGCGGGCGCAGGAGCCAGTCCGTGGAAGATTACGGACTTCGTGACCATCGGCAGTCCTTTGACCTATGGTGCGCTCTTGATGGAGGAAACCAATGCCGAATTCATCAAACAACGTGATGGGTTAAAGCGCTATCCTACAGCGCCACCGCGGGCCCTTGATCCTCGGCTTGA
>JANLPX010000086.1:0-1573 GCA_031367485.1 Alphaproteobacteria bacterium
GTGAGGGGTCATCGCCCTTGAACGGGATCAGGACCGAGAGTTGCGACTTTCCTTGTGCCCAAAATGGGTTGTCGATCAGCAAGGCCGTCACGCGAACCTCCGCTGACGCAATATCATCATGGCGCGGCTTCGCAGTGCGCCAGCATCGAGGGCGGCGATGATCGCGCCATAGGTCAGTCCGCCGACAACGGCTTTAAGCGCCAGTTCGGGCAACCCGCCAAGGGCGGGAAGTTGACGAACCACAAGGGCCATAACGAGGCTGGCTCCAGCAGCTTGGACGAGGGTCAGGCACGGGATAGGAAGCTTCATTGCCCTACGCCCGAGATACCATGACGCCACGAGCCCTAACCCATAGCTGGCAGGTGTCGCCCATAGCGCACCGTTCAAGCCGAAACGCGGGATCAGAAGCAGATTGAGAAACAAGTTCGCACCGGCTGGCACGGTCATGGCGACCAGCAGCAACTGGGTTCGCTTGCCCAGGGTGAAGGCTTGATGGAAATAGTGGGTCGTCAATCCGGCGAGCAGGCCACTCAGTGCGATCCACGGGGTTACGTGTGAAGCCCCGTCGGCCAGTTGACCCCCGATCATCAGGTGTGACAGAGGCGCGGCCACCAAGGCCAGGCCCATGGCGGCTGGGACCGTCAGCAAAAGCATCAAACGTGCCTGATCTTGCGCCGCATCTCGCAAGGCGCGCGGCCCACCACGCTCAAGGGCCATGATCAGCGCCGGGCCTCCGGCGGCACCCAGCCAAATGAAGACAACGTCCAGAGTCCGGTTCGCCAGACTATAGCCCGCGTGATAGAGGCCGACCGCCGATTGATCGAGGAACCGCGCCAGCAGGAACCGGTCGGTGCTGGCAAGCACTAGCGCCAGGATCAGGGATAGCGCCACCGGAACGCCATAGGCAGCATGGGTCTTCAGCCGGTCTGGGTTGAACTCGCCCTGGGCAGCCAGTGCGTGTTCCTTCTGTGCGACGAAGGGGATGGCCAACCCCGCCGCAATCCCGGCACCGATCAGGGGTGAAGCCCCGCCGAACCCTTGCCAGGCCAAGCCAGCGCCAATCAGGAACCCGCCCAACGTAACGCCCATATCAAGGCCAGCTGCAGCGCGGACCTCGCCCTGCGCCCGGCGTCGCTCCTGAGCCAGTTTGATGAAAGTGCGCGGAAGCGTCGCGGCCAAGCCTGCCAGCACTGCCATTAGCAATTCAGCCGAAATAGGCCAATACCAAGCAGCGAGACCCGCCAGCGGCAGCGCCACAAGCAGACCCGCCCAGGTTTTGTAGATCGCCGCTGTATGACTTGCGCCGCTGTCTTGGGTTGATTCAGCGGCCCAAAACCTCGCCATCGCGGCTTCGTTCCAGGTGAATAGCCCCGTGTGGACCAGGCTCATGATCGAGAAGCCCAGCGCATAATCGCCGAACTGGGCTGGCGTGAGCAGGCGCGTAAAGGTGATGATGGTCAAAAGCCCCACCATACCCTGCACCAGATTGACCGGCAGATAGCCGATCACGCCTCGCCAAAACATACCGATCCTGTCCTCGGAATTGAGCGTGCAGCCTAACGGGGACCTATTG
>JANLPX010000101.1:0-4762 GCA_031367485.1 Alphaproteobacteria bacterium
ATATCGACCAGATCCAACACGTCTTCGCTAAGTTTCTCGCCTTTGGAGATGGCCCCACCGACGCCGTCATGGTCAACAATGACGAATGGCTGTCGAAGTTTGGCTATGTCCAGTTCCTGCGTGACTACGGCGTCCACTTCACCATCAACCGGATGCTCGCCTTCGACAGCGTCAAGGCCCGGCTGGACCGCGAACAGCCGATGACCTTCCTTGAGTTCAACTACATGCTGATGCAGTCGGTGGACTTCCTGGAGCTAGAGCGCAATTTCGGCTGCACCCTTCAGATGGGTGGGTCTGACCAGTGGGGCAATATCCTCAACGGTGTTGAACTAATTCGTCGCGTGGATCAGAAGCCGGCCTTTGGCTTGACCACCCCCCTGCTCGCAACCGCGTCGGGCCAGAAGATGGGCAAGACCGTCGGCGGTGCTGTCTGGCTCAATGCCGACATGCGCAGCCCCTACGATTACTGGCAGTTCTGGCGCAATACCGAGGACGCCGACGTCGGGCGGTTCATGAAGCTGTTCACCGATCTGTCGCTCGAGGACATCTCCCGTTACGAAGCCATGGCGGGTGCTGATATCAACGAGGCCAAGAAGGTCTTGGCCAACGAAGCCACACGGATGCTGCACGGTGCCGAGGCCGCCCAAGCCGCCGGCGAAGCCGCACGCGTGGCCTTCGAGGTCGGTAGCGTGTCGGCCGATATGCCAACCTATGAGATCGCGCAGGCGGACCTCGACGCCGGAATCATCCTGGCGACACTCGCGACGGATGCGGGCCTCGCGACCTCACGCGGTGAAGCGCGCCGCTTGGCTCAGGGCGGCGGACTGCGCGTCAACGACCAGGCCGAAGCCGATGGCAATCGCACCCTGACCGCCGCCGATCTGGTCGACGGCGTGATCAAGCTCGCGGCGGGCAAAAAGAAAATCGTTCTGGTCAGGCCCGTCTAGGAAGGAACTTCAACCCATGTCGAACATCGAACCCGGTGAACCGGCCCCCGACTTTGAACTGGCCGGTCCAGACGGCACGCTGAAGCTCGCCGACTTCGCAGGCAAGCCGGTCGTACTTTATTTCTATCCCAAGGACGACACCACCGGTTGCACCAAGGAAGCCCAAGAGTTCTCCGCTTTGGCCGCAGACTTCGCCAAGGCTGGCGTAACCGTCATCGGAGCTTCCAAGGACAGCGTGAAAAGCCACGCCAAGTTCACCGCCAAATATGACCTCAAGCTCTGCTTGGGTTCTGATCCAGAAGGCACCGTTATCGACGCCTACGGCTCCTGGATCGAGAAAAGCATGTATGGCCGCAGCTATATGGGCATCGACCGTTCGACCTTCCTGATCGACAAGGCTGGAAACTTCTCGCGCATCTGGCGCAAAGTGAAGGTCGTCGGCCATGCGGCAGAGGTTCTGAAGGTCTCGCAAGAGCTTTGATAACACTGTGGCGGAAGGTCGCGTCTTTTTGGGGAACCGATCGCCGCCACATCCGGTTCGACTAAAGCCGCTGTTGTAGATTTGTCGCGGGTCCACAAGGATTTGGCGACCACCTCCCGTCCACTCCAAATGGCGCTAGCGAGACCGTTAACCTCTCGCTAATGACTCGCAGGTGTAACTCTACGTGCTCATTCTGCGCGCCTTGCGGCGCGTAAGGGGTTGCGCCTTTTCATTTTCTCATCACATATCCGGCCGACCTGACGTTTCGCAGCCGATACGGTGAGCATGACACGCATCGCGCGCCTTCGCCGATCGCTCCAAGAGCTATTCCCCGAGCGGCACATCTATGTGCGATCCGGGGGAACAATGCGCGCCTTTGCGCTCTCCCCCTCAAAGCAATGGATCGCCGCCGGTGTCGTCGGTGCCTGCGCGCTTTGGATGGGTGTCAGCACCGCGGCAATGATGGTTAGCGCCATGACCCAGTCGGCGTCTGACCAGGAATTGGCCAGAATGCAGGCGAAGTCGGAACGCTGGGTTGCCGACCGTGAAGCGCGCTTGAACAGCGCCGTGGCCCAGCTGAACGCCACCAACGGCTCCATCGATGCCCTCGCGGAAAATGTCGAGAAGCGCCATGCCGCCCTGGCCATGCTGCTGACTGAAGTGCGGGGTGCACCTGGTGCGGCAGAAGCCCTCGCGCCCACAGTCATCCTCACGGCCAAGATCACCGACAAGACCAGCCCTATGCGGCGCATCGAGCTGGTTCGGGCAAGCCAAGAACGCCTAATCGATGCGGCGGACAACTTTGCCAAGGGCCGGGCCGATCGCCTGCGCTTGGCGTTCCGGTTGGCCGGCCTCACGCCATCCTCTTTTCTACCAAAGGCCGGAAATCTGGGCGGCCCGCTCATTGAGGCCAAAGACCCCCGCGCCTTGGCGGCGGTGCTGGATGTAGACGAAGGCTTTGCTATTCGCATCCAGCATGCCGCGACCAACTTGTCAGAGGCTGGCGCGCTCGCCGATGCAGCCACCAAGTTGCCGCTGTCCGCACCAACCACTCAAAATACTCGCTCCAGCGGGTTTGGTGTCCGGTTCGATCCGTTCACTCGCCGCCCAGCTTTCCACTCAGGCCTGGATTTCACCGGCGGCATGGGGTCACCGATCTATTCGACTGCGCCTGGAATAATCTCGTTCACGGGCGTTCGGTCAGGTTACGGCAATACGGTTGAAATTGACCACGGAAATGGGTTCAAGACCCGCTTTGCTCACCTTTCGGGCATCGCCGTTTCTCCGGGCCAACGCGTCGCGGTCGGACAGCGGATCGGAGCCCTGGGCTCGACAGGTCGCTCCACCGGACCACATTTGCACTATGAGGTGTGGGTCAATGGGCGCGCCCAGAATCCCGACCGTTTCCTAAAGGCTGGTGAGTATGTTCAGCAAAGCGGCTAAAAGTCTCTCGGCTCCAGCGACCAGGACCGAGGTGACCACCACTGGACCCGCCACCGAAAACGGCGCGCGCCCGAAGATCAGACCAGCCTCCCTCCTCTCAGAAAACCTGACTATTGAAGGCAATATCATCGGCGAGGGTGAGGTCCAGATCGACGGCGTAGTGCGTGGCGATGTCCGCGTTGGCAAGGTCACGATTGGCGAAACCGGCCACGTCGAAGGTGCGATCCACGCTGAATCCGTCGAAATCCGCGGACGCATTATCGGCGAAATCACGGCCAAACAGGTTAGACTCTACGCCACCGGCTATGTCGACGGCGACATTACCCACGAACAACTCGCCATGGAAACCGGAGCCTTCTTTCAGGGCCGCAGCCTAAAATTCCAGCGCCCTGTGGCCCAGGCCGTGCCAGCAACGGTGCTCAAGCCAGTTTAGCCGGATCGTCCAGAGCAATGAATAATTGCGAGCGGCAAACACTTCATCCTAAGCTGCGCTTTGAACGCTCATGGGGAGAATGTGGCTTTGGACATGATGCTGTTGCCGTACAGACGCTATGCCGACTTCCAAGGCAGATCGCGGCGTTCTGAATATTGGATGTTTCGTCTGTTCGCGGTCGGCGCGTTGGCCCTGGCGGCAGTCCTTATGTCTGTCCTGTCACCCGGCTTTTCCGACGACTCTGACATTACATTGGTCGGAGCTTTGGTCGCCGGTATTTTGGGGATAGGCATAATAGCTTCTATGATCCCGGCGATTGCGCTCAGCGTCCGACGTCTCCACGACATTGACCGCACCGGTTGGTGGCTACTGATTGCCATTATTCCCTATCTTGGGTCCTTCGCTTTGTTCATCCTATCACTCCTGGACGGGACCGCCGGACCGAACCGGTTCGGCGAAGATCCAAAAATGCGAATCTCGCCCGACGCCGACGTCTTTTAGCCCTCGCGCGTCACGCCAACGCGCTGCGCCAAACTCGCGCCCATGAACGCGTCCAGATCGCCGTCAAGCACACCCTGTGTGTCGGAAGTTTCCACATCCGTACGAAGGTCCTTGACCATCTGGTAGGGCTGCAGGACATAACTGCGGATCTGGTGGCCCCAACCGATGTCGGTCTTCTGGTCTTCCATGGCCTGGGCTGCGGCCTCGCGCCGTTGCAGTTCAAGTTCATAGAGCCGGGCGCGCAGCATCTTCCAGGCTTCTTCGCGATTCTGGTGCTGTGATCTGCCGGCTTGGCAGGCCACGGCAACCCCCGTCGGCAGGTGCGTCAATCGCACAGCACTATCGGTCTTGTTGATATGCTGACCGCCGGAGCCTGAGGCCCGGTAGGTATCGGTCCGCACGTCGGACGGATTAATGTCGATGACGATGGTGTCGTCCACCACCGGATAGACCCACACCGAGGCAAAACTGGTGTGGCGCTTGGCGGCGGCATCAAACGGCGAAATCCGGACGAGCCTGTGAACCCCGGCCTCGGTCTTCAGCCAACCATAGGCATTGGCACCCTTGATCTGCAGCGTGACCGATTTGATCCCCACCTGCTCGCCGCCGGTTTCTTCCAGGAAGTCGACGACCATGCCGTGCTGTTGCGCCCACCGCGTATACATGCGCAGCAGCATGCCCGCCCAATCGCAGGACTCCGTACCTCCTGCCCCGGAATTGATCTCGACGAAAGCATCATTGCCGTCCGCTTCGCCTGACAGCAGGGCTTCGAGCTCAGCCCGCGCTGACCGATCCTTCAGGCTTTTAAGCTGGGCTCGGGCCTCGTCGAGACTGCCTTCATCACCCTCTTCGTCCGCCATCTCGGCATAGCCAACCGCGTCAGCCAGGTCGCGCTCTAGTCCCCGCACGGCTTCGACGCTGGCTGCTAGTTTAGAACGCTCGCGCGCCAGGGCTTGC
>JANLPX010000190.1:0-19634 GCA_031367485.1 Alphaproteobacteria bacterium
GTCGAGTCCCATCATTTCAACGATCCCCTGGCGGGCCAATTTTATATGCGCACCGTGTTCCGGCCCGACGGAGCCATGCCGCCGGTCGCCGCGATGGAACAGGGATTTGGCCTGATCGCCCAACGTTTTGGCATGGCATGGTCGCTGCACGACGCCCTTGCCAAGCCCCGCGTGTTGATCGCGGTCTCCAAGTTTGGTCATTGCCTTTACGACCTGCTGCACCGCTGGAAGGCGGGTCTGCTACCGGCCGAGATCGTGGGCGTAGTCTCTAATCATGACGACCTGCGCTCCTTTGTGGAATGGAGCGGGCTGCCCTATCACCATCTGCCTGTCACCCCGACCACCAAGGCCGCCCAAGAGGCCGCGTTCCTGGGCCTAGTGGACAGCGAGCGCGTCGATCTGGTGGTGCTGGCCCGCTATATGCAGATCCTCTCGCCGGACCTCTGCGAGCGCCTGTCGGGACGCTGCATCAATATCCACCACTCGTTCCTGCCAGGTTTTAAGGGGGCCAAGCCCTATCATCAGGCCTATGCGAGGGGTGTGAAGATCATCGGGGCCACCGCCCACTACGTTACCACCGATCTTGACGAGGGTCCGATCATCGAGCAGGGCGTCCAGCGGGTCGATCATAGTCACAGCCCCGACGAGCTGGTTCAACTGGGCCGCGATGTCGAGTGTACCGTGCTGGCGCGCGCGGTTAGTTGGCATGTTGAGCACCGCATCCTGATTGAGGGCGGTAAGACCATCGTATTTGACTAGGCCTACACCTTGCCCCTAGCTTCAGGGCGTATGATCCATCCCACACAGATAGACGAGGGCAAGGGCCGCACCGTTCTCCTAGTGGTCGCCCACGCCGATGACCCAGCGCTGTTTCTCGGGGGCACAATCCTGCGCTGGTCCGATGCCGGTTGGCGGGTAGTTTGCGTACGTGTGACGGATGATCGATGGGACTCGGTGGGTTTGAGCGAAGCCGAGACGATTGCCGCCAATGCCGATCAATTCCGCAATGCATCCCATGCCCTGGGCATCGCCGAGATCGTTGAGCTGAACTACCCCACCGACACTCTCGCCGACGCCAGTGAGGTCGCCCTGCGCGAACAGATCATTCGCCAAGTGCGCACTCACCGCCCCTACGCCCTCGTGACCTTCGATCCCTACGCCCGGCCCGGCGAAGACAATCAGGATCACATCAAGGTCGCCCAAGCCGTTGATGAGGCATTCTGGACCAGCCAGTTTCCCTTGCATCATCCCGAGCACCTGGCGGCCGGCCTGCAAGTCCACGGTTGTTATGAGCGCTGGTACTTCGGCCGCTCGGTGGTGGAGGTCACCGATGTGGTCGATATTTCAGCGGTTCTGGATCGCAAGATCGAGGCGGCACTCTTGCAACAGACCATGCTACGCAATTTCGCCAACCAACTGAGGCTCCAGGCTGAAACGGGCGGCTGGCAAGTGGCGATGTTTGATGAGATCGCGGCAGGCGGCGACCTTAGACCCTTGATGGACATGTTACTGCGCGGCGGTGCGCGCCAGGTTGGCCAAGCTCATGGCCTGCCAGCCGCCGAGGAATTTCGTGTCGTGCGCTATGGTGGCTTGGAGAGCCTGCTCCAGCGCTATGGAACCAGACTCTAAGCCGCTACCTGTTCAAAAGCCTTCTCGAGTACGACCAGCTCTTCCTCCAACATGTCGGCCAAACGCTGCACGTCAGGCAGGATGTTCGCCCCGGCGATGAGGCCAAACTCCAACTGGTCGCGATACCCCTGCACCGTGATGTTCAACGCCATGCCGTGGGTGGCGATCGAAACTGGGAACAGGTGTATGAGTTCTGCGCCGGCGGCATAGAGAGAAACCCGTGGGCCGGGCACATTGGAGACGATCACGTTGGCGCTTGGCGGCAGGATGTCAGAAACGCCTGAGCGTGAATAGAGCAGGGCCAAGACCTGCATCGCCATCGGCACGCCAATCGCTGAGGCATTGGTCATCAGGGGAATGAAATCCTTCAGTGGACTGATCATCGCCTTAGACTTAGTCGACTCTTCGATGATCGCAGCTATGCGGGCCTTAGGATCTGCAATGTGGGTCGCGATCTGACAGGTCATAGCAAAGGCTTGGTTATTGGCCTCGCCGTTGCCCTCTTCGCGCAGAGAGATCGGCACCGCGGCACTCAGCGACTTGGCCGGTAGGCTGTCGGTCTCAGACAAGTAACGGCGTAGAATACCGCTCGACATGGCCAGTACCACATCGTTGAGCTTACCCCCCGCAGCCTTACCCACGGCCCGAGCTCGGGGAAGGGATATGGTGGCTGTTCCGAAGGCGCGCTCTGAGCTGATAGATTTGTTCAACGGCGTTTTGGGCGCAACCATATTGCGCAAGTCGCCCAGCTTGGAGGGGTCCAACAGACCAGGTAGGGCCCTGGCAGCGGCACCGGCCATGGCCGGCAAGGCGGCAACGACATTCATGCCGACTTCCAGCTGGTTCACGGCATGATCCAACAGGACCGAGCCAAAGTCCGTCTTGCCTGAACGCGGCAGTTTGAATGATGTGGTCTCGCTGCCAAATGGCTTTTGCCACAGGCGCACATAGGTCTCCACAGCCGATGCCGCAGCCGCACGCACAGTCGGCTTGGCCTTGTCGCCCGCCTTGACCTTGGGGCGTGGCTCAGGATTTGCCGCCGCGTCGTAGATAATCTGAGTCAGAGCCACACCCGCCCCGCCGTCGATCAAGGCGTGGTGAATTTTGACGTACAGCCCGACTTGGTCGTCTGGCATGTTTTCAAAAATGTAGAATTCCCAGAGCGGGCGGGCGCGGTTCAGTAGCTTGGCATGCATCCAGCCCACGGTTCGACGCAGGGTCGCCATATCGCTTGGTGCTGCCAGACTGCCTCGGAACATCTGCCGATCGATGTCGAACTGATCGTCCTCGACCCAACTGGGATGATCGAAGTCTAGCAGTGTGCGCGCCAGCTTTCGCTTCAGCATCGGGGCGGCACCTAACCGGTCGGCGATCTGGCCTTTAAAGGCCTCAAAATAATCGCCCCTATAGCCCTTCGGCAGCTGGAACACCGATAGAGAACCGACATGCATCGGCATCTCAGGGGTTTCCATATAGAGGAACGCCGCGTCCAATGACGACAGTTTGATCGCGTGGCCCATCTTCGTTCCCCCAGCCCCAATCGCGGCTCTTTGATTGAGCCTACGACCTTGAATCGCTGAGACTGTTAGGTTTGGGTTCCACTTGTCAACAGTACGTAACCTAGGGGTAGCCACGCCTATAGTTAAGCCGGGAGAGCCTCTAGTTGGCCTTCAGCAATCGCCTTGGCCGTCGGGTAGTCAGCCTTGCCATTGCTGGCGCGGATCACCTGGTTGGTCGCGAACACACGCTTAGGGGTTTTGTAGCCCGCCAGCGCTTTGCGGACATGGGCGCGCAGGCCATCCTCGTCGAGGGTGTGGCCCTCTGACAGGATCACCACACCGGTCACCGATTGACCCCACTTTTCATCGGGCAGACCAATGACGAGGGCGTCCTCCACGGAGTCGTGGGTCTTTAGCGCTTCCTCGACCTCTTCCGGAAATACCTTTTCGCCAGCCGTATTGATGCAAGCGCTGCCGCGGCCCAGCAGGGTCAGTGTGCCGTCGGCCTCTACGATGCACCAGTCGCCAGGGATGGAGTACCGCACTCCGTCAATGACCCGGAAGGTGCGGGCTGACTTCTCTTCGTCCTTGTAATAGCCGACCGGATTGGGCGGGCCGAGGGCTACGATGCCAGGAACGCCCGAGCCCGGCAGGACAGGCTGGTCATTCTCATCGAACACCCGGCAGCGATCACCCAGCATGAACTTGGCGGTTTGAACCTCCATGCCCTTGGCCATGATCGACTGGCCCATGCCCAGCGCCTCGGAGGACGAGAACCCGTCGCTGAGCATCGCACCGGGCATATGCTCCAGCAGACCGCGTTTGACTTCGATGCTCCACATTACGCCTGATGAAATGATCACCGCGATGCTGGAGACATCATACTTGCCAGGATTGGCGTCCAAGGCATTGAGGATCGGCTTGCCAAACGAGTCGCCGACCACCACCAGCGACTGCGGCTTGTGCTTATCGATGGCCCGTAGCGTTTCTTCGGCGTCAAAAGTCGCGCCTTCCAGGGTGATAACGCAGCCGCCTGAGGTCATAGCCCCCATGGAGGTGAGCAGGCCTGTGCCGTGCATCAGTGGCGGGGCTGGCAGAATGCGACCGCCCGGACCGACATCGCGGGTATGGGCCTCCAACGCTTCCAGGGTCTCGGGCACTGGGCCCAGTTTGCGCGCACCCTGCAAGGTGATTTCGCGCAGGTCATCGTGGGTCCACATCACGCCCTTGGGCATGCCGGTGGTGCCGCCCGTGTAGATGAAGAACTGATCGTCGCCCGAACGCTGGATGTCGAGGGGTCCGCCATTACCTTCTGCGGCCAGCGTCTCAAAGTCCTCTGCGAAAGGCGCGACCTTGCCATCGGGGCTCACCTCGACCCAGGTTTTCACGCTGGGTAAGCGAGGCCGGATTTCCGTAATCGCGTCGCGAAACTCGGACGAATAGACCACGGTCTGGGCGTCCGAATTGTCGAAAATGTACCAGACCTCTTGCGGGGTATAGCGATAGTTGACGTTGACGTGGGTCATCCGCGCCTTCCAGGCGGCGGCCAAGGTCATTAGATATTCCGGCCGGTTGCGCATGTAGATGGCCAGCTTGTCGCCTGGTTTTGCGCCTCGCGCGATCAGACAGCGTGCCATATTGTTGCTGGCTTGATCGGACTCACCCCAGGTGACCACCCGATCGCCATGGATAAAAGCCGGAGCTTCGCTGGGAACCGCGCGTGCGATCGTGTCGAGAATATCGCCGAAGTTCCAGCCCATCTGTCATGCTCCCTTATGCTCCGCTTTTGGCGCGGCTATTCGGGTTCAAAGCCGCGTGAGGCCTTGCCCATATTCAACCCATATAGGCCATGCCTTTGCGGCACCCAAGATGGGGAAAGTCGTCGACAGCAGAAATCTTTCTTGCGTCTTGGTTCAGCGCCCATAGGCCAATGAAAAAGGGCCTTTTCGAGCGAAGGGTTTGAAGGTGCCCTCCGGCTGAGCCAAGCGGTCCGCCATGGCCCAAAGGGCTGCGGGGTTCACCCCAATGCCCACATGGCTTGCCAGCCGCACTTCGATCGCCTCCGCATTCGGGGCAGGATTAGGGATACAGGTGCGCCAATTCACGATGCCGTCCAGCTTTGTATAGATCGAGCTGTTAGGTACCGGCAGGTCGCCGGCCAAGGCCGACAAGTCGTCTGGATTTGGCGGGCCTTCCTGAGACATGGCCTCGTATAGTCTGCGCGCGTTGGTGGCCTGGATGTCGGCGGCAAACGGGCTACCCAGGGTCACGACCGAGCGAACGGCCTCTGGCTGAGTAATGGCCAGATAGCGCGCGAATACACCGCCCAAGCTCCAGCCAACCAATGAGACCTTGCGCCCCGATTGGCGATGGATGGTCTCCAACTGCCGGCTCAGGGTATCGCGCATCTTGTAGAAACGACCGAGGTTTTGACCGTGCCCCCAGGGGCGCGCGTCATAGCCAAGGTCCGTCAAGTACTGGCGTAACGGCACCGTCGATCGATCACTGGCGAGAAAGCCGGGCAGGGCCAGGACCGGGTGACCATCGCCCTTGGGCGCGCGCATCAGGATCGGCCGCGCGGCAAGCGAAGCGGCCAATTCCATCCAGCCGCGCCCCTCAGAAAGTGTCAGGGCGAGATTTGGTGGTCGCAGCCCAGGGCGCGCATCGCCGCGTGGGTGGGGTTGGGCGGCATCAAACGTCGCTTCGACCATTTAGGCTAATCCGTGAACTGGTTCTGGGAAATCCGGCCCCGCAGTCTGCAACGGTTTTGTCTCGATTGGCAAATTATGCCGCCCAAGCGCCGTCGATCAAAAGAGCCGCGCCGCTGGTAAAGCTGGACTCATCGCTGGCCAGATAGACTGCAAGGTGAGCGATCTCTTCTGCCGTGCCCAATCGGCCCATAGGTTGGCGGGCGATGAAGTCTCGCCGAGCGGCAGCAGGATCAGCCGCAGCGGCCATGCGACCGGCCAGGGAGGGGGTGTCCACGGTGCCGGGGCAGATCGCATTGCACCTGACACCAGTTGCCGCGAAATCCACCGCGACGGATTTGGTAAGGCCAATCAAAGCGGCCTTCGTGGCACTATAAACCGCTCGATTGGGCACCCCTTTGATGCTGGAGGCCGCAGAGGCAACGTTGATGATGCTACCCGAACCCTGCGCCAGCATCCCCGGCAGGACCGCGCGAATGGTACGGTAGGTTGAACCGACATTCAGATCGAAGGACTTGTCCCAGTCGTCAGGCGGGCACTCCAATATGGTCCCGTGGTGTACGAAGCCCGCAGCGTTAAAGAGAATATCAATTCGACCTTGCGCGGCAACCAGCGCTTCAATGGCGTCGGCATCTCGGACATTCAGGATCGCGGTTGTCATGCCCTGTTCGGCGAGTGATCGCAGGCCACTTTCATCGATGTCGGTGGCCAAGACGTTGGCACCCTCTCGTGCGAAGGCCAGAGCCGTGGCGCGTCCGATTCCGGCCGCAGCAGCCGTAATGAGCGCGAACTTGCCGTCCAGTCGTCCGGTCATGATCTCGTAGTCTCCAACCCATAAAACGCCGTTGCGACGCCGCCAAATATCAAAGCTTGCTCGTCAGGCGATAGAGCTGTCAGCAGCCGCTGCGCCTGAGCATGCCAAGTCTGATAAGCTCCCGCCAGCCGCAAAACCGGCCAGTCACTGCCCCACATCAGGCGAGACGGACCAAAGCTTTCCAATAAATGATCCACATAGGGTGCGAGGTCATGGTCGCCGATGCGAGCCCCTGCCTCGGTCAAGAGACCCGAAAGCTTGCAAACGACATTGGGTCGCCGGGCCAGGTTCTGGATATCCGCCGCCCAACCCTGAAATCGACCCCCCGCAATATCGGGCTTTCCGGCGTGGTCCAGGACAATGGGTAGGTCGGGATATTGATCGGCCAACTTTGCAAGTTGGGTGATCTGGTTAGCGCGAACCAAGCCGTCCAGCCTGAGGCCGTTGTTGACCATGGCGGCAAATCCGCGACCGGCGCGGGCGCTCAGTACCCAATCGAGGTCTGCAATATCTTGGATCATCGGGCGCAGACCCTTGAGCTTGGGGTGCCCAGCAAGGATCTCGATGTGGGGTTCCGCATGGTCGCCATCCAGGGCTGCCCACCCGACGACGCCATAGATTACTCGGCTGTTTTCCGCCAAATCCAGCAAGAATTCCGTCTCTGCATCGGTGGGTGCGGCCTGGACCAAGACTGTGCCTTCAATCCCGCAGGCTGCGAGTTCAGGCTTCAGGTCGGCGGGGAGATAGTCGCGATAGAGTCCCTCCAGGTCGCGCGTCAGCCAGCCATAGTCGCCGCGTGCGATCTGCCAGAAATGCTGGTGCGCATCGATGATCATGGTCGGCATTGCCTTGCCAGCCGTTCCAAACCTGCCGATTGTCGGTTCAAAGCTAAGCGTCTCTTGGAGGTTGCGTGTCCATCACCATAGTCAGCGTCGAGGCCTTGGACATCCGATTTCCGACCTCTCGGTTCCTGGATGGGTCTGACGCCATGAACCCGGATCCGGATTACTCGGCCGCCTATGTGATCCTCAGGACCGACCAGCCGGGTTTGGAGGGCCACGGGTTCACCTTCACCATCGGGCGCGGAAATGATCTCTGCGTTGCGGGGATCAATGCCCTAAGCGACAGGCTTATTGGGCGCGATCTGGGCGCGATAACCGGCGATATGGGGGTGTTTTGGCGAGAACTGGCGGGCGACAGCCAGTTGCGTTGGCTGGGTCCCGAGAAGGGTGTTGTGCATCTGGCCCTCGCCGCAGTGGTCAACGCGGCTTGGGATCTTTGGGCCAAGTCTGAAGGCAAGCCCGTTTGGCAGTTAATTGCCGATATGAGCCCGCGCGAGCTCGTCCGATTGATCGATTTCCGTCATATCACCGATGCCCTGACCCCAGATGAAGCCGAAGCCATCATCACTAAGGCTAAGACTGGATCAGCACCGATGTTGGCAACTCTAAAGGCGCAGGGCTATCCCGCCTATACCACCTCAGCAGGTTGGCTTGGCTATCCGGACGCTGACATTCGCAGGCTTTGCGCGGAAGCGGTCGCGGCCGGTTGGCAGGCGATCAAGCTTAAGGTCGGGCGGGATCGCGATGATGATATTCGCCGGTGCGGCATTGTTCGCGAGGCCATCGGAGATCGCCTAATGATGGTCGATGCCAATCAAGTCTGGGAGATCGCCGAGGCGATTGAGCATGTCCGAGCCCTCGCGCCATTCAACCCCTATTGGATCGAAGAACCGATCAGTCCAGACGACATTCTGGGTCATGCCAAGGTGCGGGCTGGTGTGTTGCCAGTGAAAGTCGCGACCGGCGAGCACGCCCACAATAGGATCATGTTCAAACAGTTTCTCCAGGCCGGTGCCTTGGATGTGGTGCAGTTCGACTGCTGTCGCTTGGGTGGCGTGAACGAGGCCTTGGCAGTCTTTCTACTGGCGGCGAAATTCAACACACCCGTCTGTCAGCACGCCGGCGGGGTCGGCCTTTGTGAGGTGGGGCAACATCTGGCGGTGGTCGACGCGCTCTGCATCAGCGGAACGCTAGACAATCGGATGCTCGAGCATGCTGGCCATCTCCACGAGCATTTCGTCGATCCGATACATATTGAGCGGGGTCGATATGTGGTGCCCAGCATGCCGGGTTTCAGTACCGAACTCACACCGCAGGCCCTATCTCAGTTTGTGTTTCCGGGGGGTTCGGAGTGGGCGCTCTAGGCTGTTCAGATAGGCGCTAAGGTCGGCGATTTGATCTTGATGAAGGATCTGTGGGGGCATGTCGTAATGTCCTGTTTCGCCAATCTCGGTGAGCTTTTGCTGTAGGGAGAGGCCAACAAATCTCCCAGCTAGACTACGGAACGTGGGAGCTTTCTTGCGGGGGCTTGCACCCTGTCGATCAATCGAGTGACAGATTGAGCAGCGCCCATCCGCAATTTGCCGACCCCGCTGCTCTGCACCACTTAGCACGCTCGACATGGCGGCCGATGGTGAGGCTAGCGACGCGGCCAGTAAGGTACCGACGGTCACTACGATCATACCTCGGGCTGTCAAGCGGTCGCGCGGCATATCAAACTCTCATTGTATAGCATCCGTACTCTAGCCGTTGTCGCCGCGGCTGCCAGTCGGTGGTCTTACCTAGGGGTTGATACGGAGTACCGCTCGCGCCGCGGGGATTGATCTAAGTCACGGCAAAGTTGTCGGATTTTCGGCTCTATGGACCATAGGCTGCGCACGAAATATGAGGTTCCAAGTGGGTCGAAAGATCCTGGTGATTAATGGAAATCCTGACCCTAGCACTGCGCGGTTTTGCGCCGCGCTAGCTGAAGCCTATGTACGCGGGGCAAGCCTTGCGGGGCATCAGATCCGTCGTATTGATGTCGGATCTCTGGACTTTCCAATCCTGCGATCTCAAAGCGAATTCACTCAGAGTGTGCCCCCCCGCGACATTCTGGAGGCGCAGTGTTCAGTCACGTGGGCGGACCACCTAGTGATCATTTTCCCCCTCTGGCTCGGTGGTGCACCAGCGCTACTGAAGGGCTTTTTCGAGCAAGTTTTTCGATATGGATATGCGCTGACTCCGCCTGGCGAACCCCCGAAAGGGCTTTTAGTCGGCCGCTCAGCGCGCCTTGTTGTGACCATGGGGATGCCGAGCGCTGTCTTTCGCGTGGTGTTCGGTGCCTTCGGGGTTAGGGCGCTTGAGCGCGGCGTACTTTGGCTGTCTGGCGTAAGGCCAATCCGGCACACCATTATTGGCAGCATCGAAGGACCAGTCAGAGGTCGGCTAGACTGGCTTAAGGCCATACAGAGACTGGGCCGCAGTGGCACCTAGAGCCTCCGCCCCTCAACAAAAACCAGCATGCAAGGCCATACGCACGAGCGCCGGCAAGCTAGCCGCGCCGGTCTTGGTCATGACATTGGCCCGGTAGACCTCGACCGTCCGTGGGCTGATCCCCAAATCGAAGGCGATGACCTTGTTGGCCTTGCCATCAACAACCCCGCGCAACACTTCGGTTTCTCGGGGCGAGAGGTGGGCGATCAAATCTCGAAACGGCGCGGCCAAGGCCGTGTCGGCTTCCACCGATGGCTCAGCCAATGCCGCTCGGATCGCGCGCAACAGAACTTCGTCGGCGAAGGGTTTTTCCAAGAAGTCCGTAACGCCTGCTTTCATGGCCTCGACGGCCAACGGAACGTCCCCGTGGCCGGTAATCATCACGATGGGTGCTTGGACGCCAAGGCCGCGAAGGTGGCGTGTCAATTCCATCCCGCTCAAGCCGGGCATACGTACGTCTGTGACGATGCATCCGCCATGGGCCAGAGACTCGTCTTCTAGGAATTTAGCAGCGGACTCGTGGGCCTTTGTCGCAAAGCCAGCGCTCTCCAACAAAAAGACCAGGGAGTCGAGCATCGCGGGGTCATCATCAATGACGTGAACAATGGCTTCAAGCGTCAAGGGGAAGCTCCTCGCCGGGCGCTCGGCGCAGAGTAAAGGAAAACACAGTGCCGCCGCCAGGTACGGGCTCTGCCCATATCCGGCCCCCGTGAGCCTCGATGATCGTGCGCGAGATGGACAGGCCGACCCCCATGCCCTCGACCTTGCTGGTGACAAAGGATTGGAAGAGGCGTGAGGCTATCTCAGGCCGGATACCGTGCCCTTGGTCTGCAACGCTGATCGCCACCATGTTGTCGGATGCTGGCGCAGAGGTGATGGTCAGTTCGTTACCTTCAGTATCCTGCATGGCTTCCAACCCATTGCGTAGCAGATTTAGCAGGACCTGCTGTATCTGTACCTTGTCGGCCAAGACGTGGGTGATGTCAGGCGACAAAGCAAATTGCACCCGTATGCCGCGCTCTTTGGCACCAATCATGGCCAACGCGCCGGCTTCCTCGATCAGTTTAGCCAAGGGTTCAACCCGACGCTCGATTTCTCCCTTCGAGACGAAATCCCTTAGCCTACGAATGATTTCGCCGGCCCGCAGAGCCTGTTCGCTAGCCTGAATGAGTGCGCCACGAATCTTGCCATGGTCGGGCTTGGGTTGCTCAAGTATGCGCACAGAGCCGTTGACATAATTTGTCACAGCCGCGAGCGGTTGATTGAGTTCGTGCGCGAGGGCCGAGGCCATCTCTCCCAACGCCGTTAGCCGTGAGACATGGACCAACTCCGCCTGAAGGTCCTGAAGCCTAAGCTCAGTCGCTTCGCTCTCGGTCAGGTCACGCACAAATCCAGTGAAGAAGGGTTGAGAGAGGGAATGCATTTCACCTACCGACAACTCCATGGGGAACGTCGTTCCATCCCGGCGTTCGCCGACCACGACGCGGCCGATGCCAATGATCCGGCGCTCACCCGTATCCAAGTAGCGCTGCAGATAGCGATCATGTGCGTCCCGATACGGCTGCGGCATTAGCATGCTAACATTGCGCCCGGTGACCTCTTCAGCTCGCCAGCCAAAGAGTCGTTCCGCAGCTGAACTAAAGGATTGCATGATGCCATGCTCATCAATGACCACCATGGCATCTGGTACCGTGTCGAGGATCGAGCGGAGATGATCTTCACGTTCAGCTAGATGTGCGAGCGCGTCCACGGTTCGGCTCGCCTGGCGTTGAAGTCGCCAGCCGATATAGGCAATCGCAGGTCCAAGCAGCGCAAAGACAGCGGCCTCAACGCGCCCGGCCGTGCTTCCAAAAACGACGGGGCCATGAAGTAGACCCATCGCTATTAGCGACAGAGTGGCTGCGGCTAAGGCCGGCCCGGGGCCGCCGACGGCAGTGGCCAATAGGACTGCCGGTACACAGAAAATGAGACCGATACGGTCCGCAGTTGCCGTACCCAGGACCATGGTTCCAAGAAGGGTAAGTCCGACGGCCGCTAAGGCTGCGCCATAGCGATAAACCCGTGAAAGCTCAATTGCTCGAGGCAGTCTAACCGGGTCCTCAGTCACCCTGAGCAGCTCAACTTTGTCGAGCCAAGCTTGCGCTCAGCGATATCTAACTTGGCTTGGCCCCCCACAAGGCGAGATCGGCGTAATGCCCAAGGCTCGTTCAGTTTTTGGGAGGTCGACATGATCGTCTACACAATGCTGGCCATAGTCTTGGCAGGACTTTCTAGCTTGCGCATAGCCTTTCTGGCTCGCAAGCCCTGATTAGAGCTGAAATCGCGGCCCTAGCGTGTCCATATCGTGCGCAAATTCCCGATCAGTATGGGTTAGGTGACCAGCCTTGCCGGCAAAACCAGCTTCCATGCATGTTAATGGCTAAGCAGAACGAACCGTTCGGGATGACGCAGGAGCTCACGCGTCACACCGCCTAGGACCATTTCCTGGATTCGATTGTGACCGTATGCACCCGAGACAATTAAATCCGCCCCAATAGCTTCAGCTTCGATGTTCAACTCCACCACCGCACGATCGGAGGGCGCAATTCGGGTTTTGGCTCTGGCGTCAACGCCATGGCGGATCAGGTTGCGCGCTACGTCCGATGTATGTTGCTGGGCATAGGCGAGGTTGTCCTCGGTGCAGACTTCGACGACCACTACAGTCTCAGCTGCCTTAAGCAGGGGCATGGCGTCGGCGACCGCGCGACGTGCTTCGCGACTGTCCTTCCAGGCCACCACAATATGCTCGGCCTTAAGATCACCGCCGCTAGGAGGAGCTATGAGAACCGGGCGGCCGCTAAGCATCACCAGATCTGCGGGGCTGGCTGTGCGGTAGACCCCAGCGTCGTCTAAGGGTGCGCCGCCAGCCAAAATCAAATCTACGGATCGCGATATGCGAGCCATAGCGTGCGCAGGTGACTCCTGAACCGAGACCCATTCGTGTTTCACCTGGCTCGCATGTTTTAGGAAGGCCTGCTCGGAGGCCACCAAATCGGCTTGGATTTGCTCGACGACGACCGCTAGCCATTGGCCAGCAGAGACGCCGTAAGGGTCACTCACCCCGGCCCAGTCAAAGGACTCCGCGCCAACGCCGACCAGCACGGCATCCCACTTGGCAGCCAAGCTGGCTCCTGTGGCCAATCGTGGGGCTGCGGCTGGGACGGGCTCTGCATGGGTCAGAATGGATTTGAAGGTCATGGCTTTGCTCCAAGTCGTGGTGGACGGCGGTGGGATTGGGTTGACGGCTACTCAGCCAGACGGGCCAGAGCACCGCGATTGCTGATGCGAAACTGACGCGCCCCAGCAAATTCGACGGCCAGAGTGCCTTGCAGGTGGGTCAGCATTCGCGAGACCGTTTCGATGGTCAGACCCAGATAGTCGGCCATGTCTTGGCGGCCCATAGGTAGTGTGACCGCATCGCTACGGCGGCGGTCAGCAAGTCCGATTAGGAAGCTGGCCACCCGTTCGCAGGCGGTCTTGCGGCCTAACATCAGGAGGTGCTCTTGGGTCCGGTCAAGCTCGCTACTGGTCGCTGCGCTGACCAAACGACTATAATCGACTTCGCCGATCATGGCCCGCAAGACCGAGCCCTTGACCACCAGAATTATGCAATCGCTTAGGGCTTCTGCCGAGTATCGATGGCGTGTTCCCACCTCGACCCCGAAAAGCTCTTCTGAGTAATAGAACTCACTGATCTGCCGGCGACCGTCGCTCATGATCCGGGTGGTGCGAACGGCTCCACTCATGACCCGATAGATCAGGTCGGCTGTTTCATCCTGACCGTAGATTTCCTCATCCTTGGCAAAGGCCATGCGCACGCCGAGCCTCGACATCACGTCGATAGAATTGCTGTCATTGGGTCGGGGTTGCGACAGGGGTAGAACAGCGTCCGTGAAGTCGTAAGACATAGACATGCGCAAATCCTCCTAAGCGGGTCACTATGCTTAGGTCCCTTGGCTCGCTCGCGAAATTCGGGTCTGTTCCTTAAGTAGTCCTACGGAGGATTTTGGAGAGGCCAAGCCTATCGCCGATCTGTTCATTCGCCTTGATTCAACGCAAAGCACTCTTGGAGGTCCTGGGGTCTAAGCGGGCCTTACGAGGAGAAAATCGTTATGCCTAAGTCACCGATCAAAGACTTGTCTCAGGATCTCGACGAAATGCTGGACGACGTCACAAGTCATCTCAAGCACGCAACTGAAGCGGTAGGTGGTGATGTGGAGGAAACCCTTTCAAAGGCGTCGGCTGTCCTTACCCGCGCGGCCAATACGCTCGCAGAACAAGCCAAACAGCTTTCAGTTCAGGTCGCAGCCTCGGCCACCCGGGAAATCAAGGCCCATCCCATTGCAACAGCTGCGGCGATCGCGACTGCGGCGGCCGCTTTGGCGACAATGGTCGTTGCCGCCCGACGACCAAAGGAGGGGTAGACTTCGACATTGCAGAACTCTTCGATCTTCACCTGCTGCCAGGGTTCCTGCTGGCCGTCTTTCTGATTGAGCTGACGCCTGGGCCAAATATGGGCTATTTGGCGATTGTTTCCAGCCAATGGGGGAGATCGGCTGGGTTCGCGACCGTGGCGGGGATCACGCTTGGTTTAACCGCATACATGGTCGCGGCAGTAGTCGGGATTGCCGAGGCCGTCCTGCGGATCTCCTGGCTATACGATGCATTGAGGTACGCTGGCGTTGCCTATCTGGTCCTTTTGGCCGTGGAGACCTGGTTTGGACGCCAAGAGACCTCACCGGGCCATCGACCCAGTTCGTCGGCCCGGCGACGCTTATTCTTGCGGGGACTGGTGGCGAACTTACTCAATCCGAAGGCCGCAATATTCTACGTTGCGCTCTTACCGGGTTTTACCAATTCGGCTCTCGGTCATTTGGAGCTTCAAGCTTTTGGCTTGGGCGCGATCCACATCCTGGTCAGTGTTGTGGTGCACAGTGGGATCGTCGTTGGAGCGGCCAGTGCTCAGCACATTCTGATCGGCAGACAAGTCTTGCTGCATCGCGGGTTCGCCTTGGGCCTACTTGGCGTAGCCGCATGGCTAGCCTGGACTACCGCTCGCCCCTAGTTCGACCTGCTATTCCGAGGACTCACTCAGATCCAGCTCTACCGGTTCAGCCTCGCCAGCCACCAATGGCACCTGTTTGCTGCCCGGCGCTCGTTTCGGTCCGAACGGCCACAATACCTCGATTAGCGCCAGAAAGGTGGTCGCTAGGAAGCCTAAGCCATCACGAAATGGCCTGAAGGGTGGTTTCGCTTTTGTGGGCTCGCGGTTCATTCTTGGCACTCATCCAACGGTGACAAAGAACGACGAGATTTGGCTTCCGACCATGATCTCCATCAACGGAACGATCCACCCTTCTGCGCATGCCCTTGAGATCAATCCTTTAACCGGTGGTCGGTAGTCTGATTTCTGAAGCATTGTGGAGACAGAACGTGTCCAACTCTTTCTCGGGCGATCAGGTCCACGATCTGATCGTCATTGGCAGCGGCCCTGCTGGCCGTCGCGCGGCGGTCCAAGCTGCGAAACTCGGCAAACGTGTGCTGGTGATCGAGCATGGTCGGCGGGTCGGGGGTGTCTCGGTGCATACGGGCACCATTCCCTCCAAGACTCTGCGTGAGACGGTGTTGAACCTATCAGGTTGGCGCGAGCGCGGCTTTTACGGAGCCGCCTATCGGGTGAAGCAAAATATCGGTGCGCCGGACCTCCTGAAACGCCTGCACATGACGCTCGATCATGAGGTGGAAATCCTCGAACATCAGTTTAGCCGCAACGGTGTGGATACGGTCCACGGGTCAGCTCGGTTCCTCGACACTCACCGCGTGGAGATCGTGGGTGAGGACGGCGAGACCCAGGTTTGTTCGGCAGAGCGCATCGTGATTGCGGTCGGCACTCGGCCCTATCGTCCGGCCCATATTGCCTTCGACGGTCAGTCGGTTTTTGATAGCGATGAAATCTTGGATCTACCTCGCATCCCGCGCCATCTGGTGGTCATTGGGGCGGGGGTCATTGGTCTAGAGTATGCCTCGATCCTCAGCGCCTTGGATATTCGCGTCACCATCCTAGAGCCCACTGACACTCTCCTGCCCTTCATCGACCGCGAACTCGCCGATGAATTTGTCCATGAATTGCGCGATCGCGGCGTCAGTCTGCGGTTCGGATGCAAGGTAAAATCGGCTTACGCGACATCGCCAACCTCCTGCGTTGTTGAGACCGAAGACGGACGAGAGATCAATGCCGATATGGTTCTCTTTGCGGCCGGTCGTGTTGGTGCGACTGACACCTTGGGCCTCGAGGCCTGTGGCTTGGAGGCTGACTCTCGTGGCCGGTTAAGTGTTGATCCGAAAAGCTTTCAGACCGCCCAAGCCCACATCTATGCGGCCGGCGATGTAATTGGGTTTCCAAGTTTGGCTTCGACATCAATGGAACAGGGCAGAATTGCCGCCTGTCACGCCTTTGACGAGACCGCCCATGCCCCTCCGGAATTCTACCCCTACGGTATCTACTCCGTGCCCGAGATCTCGACGATCGGCATGACTGAAGAACAAGTCCGTGAACGGAGTATTCCCTATGAGTGCGGCGTGGCGCGGTTCCGCGAGACCTCGCGCGGCCATATCATGGGTCTGTCGTCTGGCTTTATGAAGATGATCTTCTCGCTAGAGACACGCCGCCTTTTGGGGGTCCACATCGTCGGCGAAGGCGCAACCGAGTTGATCCACATTGGCCAGGCGGTTTTGAACCTCGAGGGCACCCTCGACTATTTCGTGGAAAATACGTTCAATTACCCAACCCTGGCTGAGGCCTACAAAATCGCGGCCCTCGACGCCTGGAACCGGATGCCCAAGCGCCAACCCAGCTCACGAATCGTTCAGACTCAGCTCGAGGTTGCCCGTCGATTGGCGGGCTAGCTCCCCACACGTCTAACGGCTAGGATCTGATCAATAATCAGAACCGTCGGGAGGACGCTATGTGGGATCTAATCATTCGCAACGGAACCATCGTCGATGGTACTGGAGCCCCGCCTTTCAAGGGCGACGTGGCCATTGAGGGTGACAAGATCGTAGCGGTAGGCGACCTTACTGGCTCGGCCAAGCGTGAGATCGACGCGACCGGCAAGATTGTTACCCCCGGTTGGGTAGACATCCATACCCACTATGACGGCCAAGCGACGTGGGATCATCTGTTGGCCCCTTCCAGCTGGCATGGGGTCACAACGGCGATCATGGGCAACTGCGGTGTCGGCTTCGCGCCGGTCCGACCTGATCAACACCAGTTTCTGATCGAGTTGATGGAAGGCGTTGAGGATATCCCCGGTGCCGCGCTGGCTGAGGGCATCGACTGGAAGTGGGAAACCTTCCCGGAATATCTCGACGCTTTGGAAAGCAAGAAGCGGGCGATAGACGTTGGGGTTCATGTGCCCCATGGCTCGGTCCGCGCCTATGTGCTGGGTGACCGCTGCAACACTGACTATGTGCCCAATGCCGATGAGATCGGCCAAATGGCCACCTTGGTTCGCGAGGGCGTTGAGGCCGGGGCGATGGGTTTCTCAACCTCGCGCACCCTGCTTCACAAAGATAAGCACGGCATTCACGTGCCGGGGACTTTTGCGGGTTCGGATGAAATGTTGGCCATGGGTTTGGCCATGAAGGGTCTGTCACACGGCGTCTTCGAGATGGTCTCTGACCACCTGGGTGATGACGACGAATGGCAATGGGTCAAAGGCTTCGCCCAGGAGACCGGTCTCCCTGTCACGCTCGTCGCCACCTCTGCTGGGGCTTACGAAGGCGACAAGATGTACAATATCGCCGAGGAGTCGCGCCTCCAGGGCATGGATATTCGTCCGCAGATCGCCGGACGACCAACTGGAATCTTGCAGGGCCTTCAGTCCAGCTTCCACGTCTTCGTGGGCCACCCGACCTTTAAGCGCCAAGTGGCCGATCTGCCGCTTGCAGATAAGGTTGCCGTGATGAGCAGACCGGAAATCCGCGCCGCCATCCTGGCCGAGGACAGTGCGATCCGCTCTACCGTCATGGGAGCGAACCTCGTTGAGCTGCTCTATCGCGTGTTTCCGCTTGGCGAGCGTCCAGATTATGAACCTAACCGAGCTCAATCTGTCGCTGGTTTGGCAGATGCGGCCGGAATTTCCGCCATGGAGATGATGTACGACCTGTTGATCCGGGACGGTGGAACCGAACTATTTTATCAGCCGCTAGGCGGTTACTTCACCTACAATTTCGACTTCTTTCGTAAGAACATGCAGCACCCCAATGTGTTGTTCGGCCTTTCGGACGGTGGAGCTCATTGCGGTGTCATCGCTGACGCGGGCATGCCGACCTTCATTCTCACACACTGGGCGCGAGACAGGGTCAAGGGCGATCAATTTCCGTTGGAATTCCTGGTTCGCAAGCTCTCGAGTGACACCGCCAAAGCCTATGGCTTAAACGATCGCGGCCAGTTGAAGCCGGGTTTTCTGGCTGATGTGAACGTGATCGATTTCGTGGCTCTGCGGCTCTATCGACCCGAAGCTGTCTATGATTTGCCCGCCGGTGGCAAACGGCTGGTTCAGCGGGTTGACGGCTATAACTACACCGTCAAATCCGGGCAGGTGACCTTCGAAGACGGCGAGTTTACGGGCGCTCTTCCTGGCTCCTTGGTGCGCGGCGGCCGCGAAGCGCGCATACACTGAAGCGATACCTGGGGCTACGGTGGCGGGGTGGCTGGCTTGGTCACTGCACCACCGTGATTCGAAGGCCGCTTCGTCCTTGGTTTGCCGAGGGGCGACTTGCCAATTTTTGCCAACTCTGGTATTTTTCCAACATGTCTACGATGAACATCTCCCTCCCTGGTTCGCTCAGAGTCTTCGTCGACGCGCAGGTGACGGACCGAGGATATGCCACGAGCAGCGAGTATGTGCGGGCGTTGATCCGTCGTGATCAGGATCGATTGATGCTGCGTGATCTGCTGATCGAGGGTGCGGCGTCGGAATTGTCAGAGCCCGTGGATCAGATCTACTTCGAAGGCCTGAGACAACAGGTGCGAGCCCGCAAGGCGGGATGAGCGCCAAACCGCTACGCCTTCGCGAGATTGCACGCAGAGATGTGGACGCGGCGATTGCCTACTATGTCGATGAAGCTGGCGACGCAGTGGCTCTGCGGTTCATTGACGGGCTTGAGAACGCCTATGACAGGCTATGCGCGCGTCCGGCGGCTGGCTCGCCGCACTATGGCCATATCCTAGACCTTCCGGGATTGCGCAGCATCCTTTTAAGGCGATTTCCCTATATGGTGTTCTATTTGGAGCACCACGAGCACGTCGAAGTCTGGCGCGTATTGCACGCGAGCCGGGACATCGCGGCTTGGCTACAGGGCGGGATTTGAATCGGTTTCACCTCTCCGATTGAAACGCTTGTTTGATTTTTGCGCTAGATGGGCCAAAGCTAGTCGCCAACGTGGGCCAGCGCAAATGTGGGCCTGGAAATTAAACCAAGTGATGGGAGCCACCAGATGAGCGAGACCAAAACCAGGGCACAGTCGTCCTTCGGCCTGAGCCCGCAAGATGAGATGAACGATCTGCGGATGTCGGCCAAGGCCTTGCCGCTTCTGGAGCATGTGAAGCGGTTCATCCGCGAGA
>JANLPX010000201.1:0-11118 GCA_031367485.1 Alphaproteobacteria bacterium
GTCCTGACCGTGCTCTTGGACGCCTTGGCCCAGCCATAGCCGGGCAAGTCCACCAACCGCAGGCGCTCATCCAGCACGAAGAAGTTCACCTCACGGGTGCGGCCCGGCTCATTGGAAGCCCGTGCCAGTTTTTTCATCCCCACCAAGGCATTGATCAGCGACGACTTGCCCACATTGGAACGACCGGCGAAGGCCACCTCGGGCAGGTCGGCCGCAGGTAGGCCATCGACCTTCACCGCCCCCATCATGAAGGTAGCTTGGCGCGCAAAGAGGACGCGCGCGGCCTCCAGGTCCTCGTCGCTGAAAAGCGGGTCGCTCACCCTGTGGCCTGGGCAGGTTTGCCGGTCAGGCGCGCGATAATCTTGTCGTTGGGATTATCGACCTTGAAGCGCCGCATGATCACATACTGCTGCAGGATCGTGAGCAGGTTGGACCAAGAATAATAGATCAACAATCCGACCGACAGGCTGGACAACAGGAAGGTGAAGATCACTGGCATCCACTGCATCATTTTTTGTTGGGTGGGATCCGGCGCAGGTGGGCTCATGGCCATGGTTAGCCATTGGCCCAACCCGTAGAGCAGCGGCCAAACCCCAAGGTGCGCCATCACCGGTCCGACCATCGGCACAATGGTCGGATCCCAAGGAATAAGGCCAAACAGCGTAAAAAGACTCGTCGGGTCAGGGGCAGACAGATCCTGCACCCAACCAAAGAACGGCGCGTGTCGCATTTCGATGGAGACGGATAGCACCTTAAAAAGCGCCAGGAATACAGGGATGGTTGCCAGCATCGGCAGACATCCGAGAAGCGGGTTGATCTTCTCCTTGGCGTAGAGGGCCATCAACTCCTGCTGCTGCTTGGCCGGGTCGTCTTTGAACTTGGCGCGCAGCTGCTCAACATCTGGCTGAATCTTCTTCATCTTGGTCATCGACTCAAAGCTGAGATTGGCCGGGTAGAAGAAGATCACCTTGACCACAACGGTCAGGGCCAGGATGGCCAGGCCGAAGTTCCCGAACAGTGCGAAGAACTTTTCAAGCGTCCAAAAGATCGGTTTGGTGATGAAATAGAGTCTCCCCCAATCCACCGCGTCCTCGAACCTTGGAATGCCCAGCTTGGCTTGGTAGGCCTTAAGCGCCGGCACCGTCTTGGCTCCGGCAAACATATGCGTGACGTGGGTCAGGCTTTGGCCTGCGGCGACTCCCCGAGGTTGGCCCACGAAATTGGCTTCATAGACATCGACACCTGCCGATGGCGTGACGCGATAGGCCGCATGAATTTGCTCGGCTTGGTCAGGGACGATGGCCGCTAGCCAGTACTTGTCGGTTATGCCCAACCAGCCGCCCTTGGCGCTGAAGTTCTTTTCGCCGGCCTTTTTCCAGTCCTTGTATTTCAGCATCTGGAGAACGCCGTCCATGATGCCCACTGCGCCCTCATGCGCATTGGTCGTCAGTGTGGTTGGCGCACCTTGCCGCTGGACTGAGGCATAGGGGACCACCGTGATCGCCGCCGTGGTGGCATTGGCGAGGGTGTCTGTGACCGTGAACATGAACTGATCGTCGACCTCGATCTTGCGAACGAAGTTCAGGCCCTGGCCGTTGGTATAAGTCAGCACGAGCGGTTTGCCGGGTGCCAAGGTCTCGCCCTGAGCCAGCGTCCAAACCGTATCGGGGGTCGGTAGGCCAGGCAGATTGGCACCCGTCCAGCCAAATTCGGTAAACCAAGCGTGCTCAGTGCCCTCTGGCCGCAACAGCTCCACCGGGGGAGACTTGGGGTCAACCGTCTGGCGATAGGTCTTCAACACCAAGTCATCGATCCGCGCACCCTTTAGCGCGATCGAACCTTGCAGCGCAGGTGTGTCGATCTGGGCTCGAGGGCTCGCCGCGATCGCCGCGCCGCGTGTCACAAAGACCGGTTTGGGGTTCACACCAGGAGCCACGATGCCCGGTGACTTGGCTCCGGCGGTCTCGCGCGCCTTAAGCTCAGCTTGTCGGCGTTGGGTCTGAGGGCCCATGACCAGGAATTGGTAGGCCAAGAGCAGCAGCATGGCGCAAACGGCGAAAATGATCGTGTTGCGATTTGAATTGTCGGGCATTGCGCGCGCGCTCAAACTTTGGGGGAAATGGAAGCGCCGACGGGCGCGCGGGTGGAACTGTCTTTATCGTGTTGCCGGTCGGGTCGCAGGCTTAACAGCGCGCTTTTAACATCGTCAAGCAGTCGGTCCCAGGGCCGCGTGGGTGCGCCGCCTCGAGCAATCAACACATAGTCATGACCTGGCACCGCGAACAGGGGGATCATGGCGCGCGCCGCCTCTCGCATGCGCCGCTTAGCACGATTGCGGACAACGGAGTTGCCGACCTTCTTGGTGGCAGTAAACCCGACTCGGACCTGACCGTTGTCGTCAGCACGATGCCGGGCCTGCAAGACGATCGCGCCGCGTGCACAGGACTCAGCTTTAGCTGCGGCCAAAAAGTCGGGCCGGACCTTTAGTCTGGTTATGGGGAATTCGGGCTCCGGCATTCGGATGCCCCAAATGACCTGTCGCTTAGGCGGTCAGGCGCTTACGGCCCTTGGCGCGCCGACGCGCGATAACCTTCTGGCCGTTCTTGGTGGCCATACGCGAACGCCAGCCGTGCCGGCGTGCGCGCACGAGACGGGAGGGCTGAAAAGTGCGTTTCACGAGATTAGCTCCGGGTCGAAATCGAGCGGCGGTGGATAGGGGAACAGCTGAGAGATGTCAATGCTAAGCGAGCGTTAGCACGACGGGTCCACGCGAGGTGGCGACGAGCGTGTGTTCATATTGCACGGTCGGCTGCCCCTTTGGAGGCCGAAGCGTCCAACCGTCATCCAGTTCCTCGACCCAATCACCACCGAGCGACAGGAAGGGCTCGATGGTGAAAACTAAGCCTTCGGGGATAGTGCGGCGGTCGGTGGGGTCATGCCAGGTGGGGATTTCGCCGGGCTCATCATGCAGGGAATAGCCGACCCCGTGACTGGCCAGATTGCGGATCAGGCTATAGCCGTTCTTCTTCGCGAACACCTCAATGGAACGACCCACCTCATTGAGGCGACCTCCGGACTTGACCGCTCGGATGCCCGTCCACATAGCGCGGCGGCCATCGCGGCATAGGCGCTCGATCTTGGCACTGGTAGGCGGCACGGCGAAACTGGCCCCGGTATCGCCGAAGAAGCCGTTCAGCTCAGCTGAGACATCAATATTGATCAGGTCCCCGGCCTTGACCTTGGTGTCATCCGGGATGCCGTGCGCGCAGTCGGGCCCGATGGAGATGCACGTGGCCCCTGGAAAGTTGTAGGTAACCTCCGGGGCAGAGCGGGCCCCTTCGCGTTCCAGCAGGTTGCGCCCAAAGTCGTCCAACTCTTTGGTGGTCATGCCCGGCTCGAGAGCAGCGCCCATGGCGGTGAGCGTGCGGGCAACCAAGTTACCAACAGTGCGCAGATGTTCGAGCTGATCTTCGTTTTCGATGGTCATAAGTGGCGTCTCGTTTCCAACTTCAGCCCCAGATATCTGGCTTTCCGCGAAGGCGTTCCCTGGCCCAGCGCAATACTGTTCTGAACCCGCGAAAAGCCAAAACCATTAGCCCAATCGTCAGCGCTAGCAGGAGCGTCAACATTACGCCGGTAGGACCCCAAAGGACTTGTGAGTTTGGCGCAGCGGGTGGCGCGTCTATCGAGAGGCTCACTTGCCCCGCGAGATACCCAATTGCGATGGTGATGACCGACGCAATCAAGGCCAGGATCAATAGGAGACGGATCGATGGTCGCATCCTAGAGATCTGGCCTAACAACTGTCTTGCCGACCACGGTGCGGTTGGCCAGGGTGTCGAAGGCGGGTTGCCAGTCGGCTAGAGCGTATTCCTCGTGGACGCGGGGGTTCATCAAGCCGTCGGCCGCCATTTGCCAGATCGCCACATTGTTCTCGCGGCCCTTTTCCGGGAGTTGGCGGCCGTATTCTCCGGCTCGTACACCCATCACAGAGAAACCCTTGATCAGGGCATAGTTGACCGGCAGCACCGGCAAGCGACCCGATGTGAAGCCGATGGATAGGATCGAACCATTGAAGGCGATGCAGCGGACGCTCTCATCGAAGATGTCGCCGCCCACAGGGTCATAGATCACGTCCGCACCCTTGCCGCCGGTGATCTCCTTCACCCGGTCTTTGAAGCCATGGGTGACATTGACGGTGGCGTCAGGGGCATAGTCGCGAGCGATGATGGCCAGCTTGTCGTCGTTGGCCGAGGCAGCGATCACCTTGCAGCCCAGGCGCAGGGCCAAGTCGACGCAGGCCAGACCTACGCCGCCCGCTGCGCCATGCACCAAGACCCATTGACCGGGCTCGACCTGAGCCCGGCGAACCAGGGCCACATAGGCAGTGAGATAGGCCACCTGATAACCTGCGGCCTGACTGAAGCTGAGCGCCTGGGGCTTGCGGTGTAGTGCGCCAGCAGGGCTGACGGCATATTCCGCCATGCCCCCGGTGCGTGATCCACCGGCCACGGCGTCACCGATCGTCCAGCCTTCCACACCTTCACCCAACGCGACGATCTCACCCGACAGCTCCATGCCCGGTGTGAAGGGTACCTGGGGCTTGTGTTGGTGCTCTCCGCGCGTTTGCATCAGGTCGGGGAAATTAACCGCACTGGCCAGGACACGGATCAGCACTTCGCCGGGTTTGGGGTCTGGCGTAGGTATATCTTTGACCACACACCCGGCATATTCGGCCGCCAGCCGTTCAACCATCAAGGCGCGCATCAACTCGTCCGTTCTTTAAGGGAGGTCCGCACGAGGTCGGCAATTTGGCGGCAGGCGGCATCCGCAGCAGGAATGGCACCCGTGAAGGCCGTAAAGCCATGGGCCAAGCTGTCATACCGGCGATAGTCGATCCGAACTCCAGCAGCCTTCAAGGCCTTGGCGTAGGCCTCGCCTTGATCAACCAAGGGATCAAAGCCTGCCGTGGCAATGATCGCCGGCGCTAAACCGGTCAAGTCTGTCGCGCGCATCGGCGACAGTCGCAGGTTCGCAGGGTCATCCTGGGGTCCCATATAGTGGCCCATGAACCAATCCATCGTAGCGCGACCAAGCGGAAATGCCTCCGCGTAGGTGGTCATGGACTGGGTCTCGCTGGCCACATCAACACAGGGATAGATCAGCAACTGGTATTCGGGCTGGGGCTCGCTGGCCCGCCTCAAGTCTTGCGCAATGATAGCGGCAAAATGACCGCCCATGGAATCCCCGCCGATGGCGGCTCTTCCAGGTTGAGCGCCGAAACGCACCGCATGTTCCCGCGCCCAGCGATAGACTGCCAAGACATCGTCGAGGCCGGATGGAAATCGATGCTCGGGAGCCAAGCGATAATCCACCGAGATCACCGGGCAACCAACAGTCTTGGCCACAAGGCTGCAGAAGGCCTCACAGGTATCAAGGTCACCGATCACCCCGCCGCCCATATGAGCATAAACTAAAACTGGTGCCGCTGAGTCCTGAATATCGGGGCGATAAATACGCGCGGCAATTTCCCCGTCCGCACCTGGCACCGTGAGCGACTCTGCGCGAACGCCTGGGGCCAAACCCGTTGTCAGCGTGGCCAAGCCAGTTGCGCTAGCCTTGCGAGCCTCTTGTGGCGACAAGCTCTCCATTCCCGGAGAGGTCGCTGCCTGAGCGGTCAGGAATTGCAAACGCGGATCGAGGGTTCGACCACCCCGATAGTCAACCCCGCCGCCGGACATCATGCGCAGCAGCGGCGTTGGCAGTGACAGTAGGGTCCTAGCCAGGAACCTTTGAGTGGAAAGGCGAGCCATCGCGCTCAGTTGCCCTTGAGGCCGCGCAGGCCACCCAGGATCATGGATACCGCGAAGTCTGTAGCACCCTTGGTGTCAAAGGGACGGCGCGCCAACATCTGATCGCCAACCTCCTGCGCTACACCAATGCAGGCCGCAGCAAGATAGTCAGGATCGGCCCGGACGGGGCTGGCCTGTCCCAATTGTTCAACGATGGAACTGCGAACTTCAGCGAAGACCGCGGCCATCTCCGGGGTTTCGCCGTAGGTCCGGATATGGGGCTCGTTGGCGGGGCGCGCGGCCAACCAGGTTTGATGCTCCTCGGCCAAGAAATCGAAGTACGCGGCGAAGGCCGCGTGAACGAAGCTTTCCCAATCGGTAGCCTTGGCGCGCTGGGCCTTTAAGATCGGTGCAAACCGCCGGGCCCCATCGTCCGACAAGGCGGCGGCCACTTCCTCTTTGGATTTGTAGTAGTTGTAGAAGGTTCCGGCGGCTAAGCCCGTGCGGCGGATAATGTCGCGGACCGTGGCGTTCTCATAGCCCAACTCGCCAAACACCTTGCGGCCGGCGTCTAAGATCGCTTGTCGATTTTGAACCTTCGTCTGTTCACGCTTGCCGACCGTTAGATATGCAATTTGGGACATATAAGCCTGAGCGCAAGAAAAGTGACAGGCGTCATACTAGAGGGGAGAGGGCCTATTCGCCAAGTGCCGTCTCGATGAGGTCAGTTGGCTATTCTAGTAGCTGGTCGGCAGGGTGGGTGCATCGCAGCCTGACCGGCATTGCCCCCAGCTTGCTGAACACTGATCCGGATAATCGCCCGCGAGGCAGAAATAATAGGTCTGGGCACACGACAGCCGACACTGCTGGGGCGCACCGCCGACCGGCGCACTCGCAATCGGCGCTGGGAGGAAGATACTTCGCGCACCTAGGGCCTCAAGGGCCGGTGGCGGTGCGATCGGACTACGAGCGACGGGCGCTGTTGCAACGGTGCCACGCAGCTTAGCGGGGGGTTGGGGCCGATTAGAATGCTGAGCGGCCGCCGAATTTGCCAAGGCAAAACTGCACAGAACAAGAGCTATAACGCGCGGCATGAACCAGAGTTAGCGAAGCTCTGTTAACGCCTGATTAACCATAGGTGATTGGCGCGGTCGGTACAGGGATCACCCTGTCTTGGCCAAGGGTGCTGCCGCACGATTTGTTAGGTCCTTTGGTAATAGGGCGAGTAGCGGCCCAGCCTTGGTCAGGGCCTCTGCCGGTCGTAATACCCCAAGTCTGGTCGCGTCTGTTAGATAGACATGGAAGTCACGAGCAGCCGAGGCCAGTGCGGTATCTCCAACCCGGGGCGCGGTGATCATCAAATCTGCTGCCTGGGCTTCCAGCGCGCGGAGGGCCTGATTTGGATCGGCGTCGATCGCCATCACGGCGGACTTGATAATCCGAAGGGCCTGTAAGACTCTCGCGGCGTCAGGCGTAATCGCATCAGTCTGGCGTTTTAGAGATCCTGAATAGTCGCCGGAATTGAAACGCCGCCGGTCGGGACCAACATAAGCCACCGCCTCGATCCAGTCACGGGGCCGTAAGGTCACTGCCTCGAGGCGGCGCAAAAGGTCACGCGTGGTGTAGGGTTTGCGCAAAAATTCGTGCACACCCGCGTCGCGGGCCGCTAGAATCCCCGCTGCGGTCGCTGTTCCTGTTGTCAGGATGATAGGTACCTTGCGACACACCATTCCGCCCCGGCGAAGTTGGCGTGTGAAGCCGATTCCGTCGACATTCTCGCCCGACTGCTCAACGAAGATCACTTGCGGATCTGATTGCCGCGCTGAATTCAATCCAGCAGAGTTACTGTCCGCGACATTGATTTGGCCCATGGAAATGTCACGAATGCGCTCTGACAGCATCTTGGCGCTGGACGGTGCGGGATCAATGATCAGCACCCGCTGCAGCATAGGTGCCATGCGCTTCGACAGTTTGTGATCGTCGCTATACACGAAACCCCCCGTAGGACGTGAGGTCGAACACTACCCATAATAGGGTAAACATCGTCTTGACGCCGCAGGTGGTGCCCCGCCGCATCGTTGCGGCCTATTCGTCGTCGAAGGGGTCTCGGATCATGATCGTGTCCTCCCGCTGTGGGCTCGTAGAGACCATGGCTGCGGGGGCACCGATCAGGGCCTCAATGCGTCGAACATAGGCCTTTGCATTGGGTGGAAGATCTTCCCAGATCCGCACTCCGGCCGTACTCTCGCTCCAGCCTTCAAGCTCTTCATAGATGGGTTCGAGGGATGCCTGATCGCGAAGACCGGCTGGCAGATAATCGACTTGCCCGTCCCGCAGCCGATATCCAGTACAGATTTTCAGCGTCTTGAAGCCATCCAGAATGTCGAGTTTGGTCAGGACGATTCCTTGAATCCCGCCGACCATGATCGATTGCCGCACCAACGCAGCGTCAAACCAGCCACACCGTCGCGGGCGGCCTGTCACGGTACCAAACTCGTGACCACGTTCACCCAACAGGCGTCCAATTTCATCATGTAGCTCGGTCGGGAAGGGGCCCTCACCGACCCGGGTGGTATAGGCCTTGACGATGCCCAATACATAGCCGCCTGCGTGGGGCCCCACCCCCGCGCCAGCCGCAGCTTGACCCGCCACCGTGTTTGAGGAGGTAACATAGGGGTAGGTGCCGTGATCGACATCCAACAAGGTCGCCTGTGCCCCCTCGAACAGTACCCTCCGGCCATCGGCAATGGCCCGACCCAGAACGCGCCAAGCGGGCTTCACATAAGGTGCGACTTTAGGGGCGATTTCCAGCAACTGGGTCATAATCTGTTCGGGTGAAATCTCAGGCAACCCGAGGCCAGCGCGTAGGGCCCCGTGGTGGGACAGCAGGCGCTCAATCTTGATCTCGAGTGCCTCTCGGTCGGCCAAGTCGGCAAAGCGGATCGCCCGGCGGCCGACCTTGTCCTCATAGGCCGGACCAATGCCGCGACCCGTGGTGCCGATCTTACCGGCCCCGGCGCGCGCTTCGCGGGCCTGATCGAGGTCCCTATGCAGCGGTAAGATCAGGGTAGCATTGTCGGCCAGTACCAGAATATCGGGATCAACTCTTAGCCCTTGAGCCTTGGCCCGCTCGATTTCGTCCAACAAGGACCAGGGATCGACAACGACCCCATTCCCTATGATCGACAGCTTCCCCTGCACCACGCCGGAGGGCAGCAGACTAAGCTTGTAGGTCGAGTTACCCACGACGATCGTATGGCCGGCATTGTTGCCGCCTTGGAAACGGACGACCACGTCAGCGCGGTCGGCCAGCCAGTCAATGACCTTGCCCTTGCCTTCGTCGCCCCACTGGCCGCCGATAACTGTCACATTGCCCATGGGATACGACCCCTCCGCCTGCCGCGCGGGTCCAACCACGCCCTTCGACAGGCACTCGGCGGGTGGACTTGATCGAGTTTTGGGACCCCGCCGGGCCGCTTGGGCACCTCGCACGTGGTCGTCGGGGATAGACCGTGCGGCGCGCGTCTCGTCAAGCGGTTTCCCATTTGAGGGTCGGGCGTTTACGCGCTAAGGGGCAATCATGACCCGCCCACGGTTTCATCTCGCCTTCCCGGTTACGAACCTTGCCGAAGCCCGTACCTTTTACGGAGGCCTCCTGGGATGCCCGGAGGGACGATCAAGCCAAGACTGGATCGACTTCGATTTCTTTGGTCACCAGATCGTGGCGCATCTCGGAGCTCCGGAGACATCAGTAGCAACCAGTGGAGTCGACGGTGAGCAGGTTCCGGTTCGACATTTTGGCGTGATCCTTTCGACGAGCGACTGGCAATCCATGGCAGCCAAACTTCAGCAGGCAGGTGTGGCGTTTATAATCGAACCGCAGGTTCGGTTCGTCGGTGAGCCGGGCGAACAGTCGACCCTGTTCTTCAAGGACCCTTCCGGCAATGCCTTGGAGTTCAAGGCTTTTGCCGATGACGCCATGGTCTTTGCAAAATGAGCGTCACCTTTGCAGACATCGAGGCCGCAGCGAGACGCCTTGATGGTCATGCGATCAAGACCCCCTTGGTCGAAAGCCAAGCGCTAAATGATAGAATGGGGTTTCGTGTTCTGCTGAAACTAGAGACCCTGCAGCGGGTCGGGGCATTCAAGTTTCGCGGAGCCTATAACCGGTTGGTGCAGCTTTCACCTGACGAGCGGAAGCGCGGCGTGGTGGCCTTTTCGTCTGGCAATCATGCCCAAGGTGTGGCTTTGGCGGCCAAGCTTTTGGGCATGCCCGCGCTGATCGTCATGCCCGCCGATGCGCCGATCGTGAAGGTCGAGGCCACGCGGGGCTATGGCGCCGAAATCAAACTCTATGACCGCCTGACCGAAAGCCGTGAGGCCATTGCCAGTGCAGTCGCCACTGATCGAGGTTGCGTCGTCGTGCCTGCGTTTGACGATCCCCATATCATTGCCGGCCAAGGCACTGTGGGGCTTGAGCTGTACCATCAGGCTCAGGAAATGGGCGCACAACTCGATGTAGTGATAACGCCAGCCAGCGGTGGAGGGTTGCTGGCCGGCACATCGCTGGCCATCAAGGCTCTATCACCATCCACGGCAATGATCGGCGCCGAGCCTGCCGGGTTCGATGATCTGCTAGCCTCCTTGCAAGCGGGATCACGCCAAGTCTTCAAACCCACGACGCGGTCTCTGTGCGACGCACTGGAATCGCCAGCGCCCGGCGAAATCACCTTTCCGATCTTGCAAAAGACTGTGACCGACGTCGCTGTGGTTACCGACCGTGAGGTCACCGAGGCCATGCGATACGCGTTCTCAGTGCTCAAGCTGGTGGTTGAGCCTGGCGGGGCGGCGGGACTGGCGGCCTTGCTGGCGGATAAGGTGCTTCACACCAAGCCCGATGGCGCCCTTGCGGTCGTGCTCTCCGGCGGCAATGTGGACCCTGCGCTTTTCGCCCGCGTTCTGAGCGATGAAATCTGAGTTTAGCTAAACTCACGCGCTCCTGGGGCGACCAACGCGCGGAATATGGTTGCGAACGGAGCCGTCATGATGGTCGTAGCAATGCCGGTGACCACTGTGTAGAGCCCAATCAAAAGGGCGATCCAGGGTGCGGCCTGAGCCATCCAGTCGCGCGGCGGATTGTCAAAAAACGCCTTAATGCCCTCAAGATTGCTGGTAAGCGCGCTCACGCCACCAGCCCCCAGCAATGTGAAGAAGAGGAATTGCCCGGCCAGGAGAAGCCCAAAGATCGTTGCTGCGACCCCAAACAGTTGCCAACCCAGGCCCTTGGTCATTTCCCAAGATTCAAACAGCCGAAGACGACGTTCTG
>JANLPX010000216.1:0-3815 GCA_031367485.1 Alphaproteobacteria bacterium
TTGGGCTAGGTCGATTTCCAGGATCTTGCGGTCAGCGTCATATCGGTGATTTAGCGAAAGTTCCGGCGTGCCGGCCTGCTCATACCAAGCGAAGAAGGCGGTGAGGTCTTGGCCGGACACCTCAGCAAAACACTGGATGAAGGCCTCCATGGTAGTGGCTTGTCCATCCCAGCGGTCGAAATAGAGGTCCATGCCGGTTCGGAAGGTATCCGCCCCGATCAGGGTCTTGAGCATCCGGATAACCTCGGCGCCCTTTTCGTAGATGGTGGCGGTGTAGAAGTTGTCGATCTTGAGGTAGCTTGACGGCCGCACGGGGTGGGCCAGGGGGCCCTGGTCTTCGGCGAACTGACGGGCGCGCAGGACCTTGACGTCCTTGATCCTCTGGACCGCCTCGCCGCGCATATCAGCGGAGAAGCTTTGATCGCGGAAGACGGTCAGGCCTTCCTTTAGGCACAGCTGGAACCAGTCGCGGCAGGTGATCCGGTCGCCGGTCCAGTTGTGGAAATATTCGTGGGCGACGACACTCTCGATCCGCTCATAATCCATATCCGTCGCGGTCGCCGCCTCGGCCAACAATAGCGAGGAGTTGAAGATGTTCAGCCCCTTGTTCTCCATGGCCCCGAAATTGAAGTCTCGAACGGCGACGATCATAAAGAGGTCGAGGTCGTACTCGCGACCGAAGGCTTCCTCGTCCCATTTCATGGAACGCTTAAGCGCGTCCATGGCATAAGCGGCGCGCGGGGCCATGCCGGGATCGACATAGATTTTCAGGTCGACGGTGCGACCGCTCATTGTCACCAGCTTGTCGGCCAGCTCATCCAGTTCACCGGCCACCAGGGCGAAGAGGTAGCAAGGCTTTGGGAAGGGGTCGTTCCAGACAGCGTAGTGGCGACCGCCGGGCAGGGCACCGGACTCCATCAGATTGCCGTTGGAGAGCAGGCGGTGGAAGGTTTTGTCGGCTTCAATGCGAACCGTGAAGCGTGACAGAACGTCAGGGCGGTCGGGCCACCAGGTGATCTTGCGGAAACCCTCGGCCTCGCATTGGGTGCAGAACCGACCGCCGGACATGTAGAGGCCGTCCAGAGACTTATTGGCTTCTGGGTCGATCTGCACCTCGGTTTCAAGGGTGAAGTGGTCGGGGACGTCCGGAATGGTTAGGAATTCAGTGTCGATGGTACGCTGGGTGCCTTCCAGCAGGCGGCCATCTAAGGCAATGGAGACCGGCTTCAATCGCTCGCCGTTCAGCACCAAGGGCTCAGTGTGCTCGCCATTGCGGCGGATGGTCAGCTTGGCCCTCACCCGCGTGCTGTTGGGCGCCAGATCAAAGGCCAGATGGACCTCGTCAATCAGGAAGGCGGGCGGGCGGTAATCGGTGAGCCGGATCGGCTGAGGTGTGTCGGTGCGCATGGCTCCAATTTAGGCGATCTTGGCGGCGAGCGCGAGGGGCTCTTACCCTCCGAACCCAGTTGAAATCGGGAAGGAATTTCCTTACATTTCCAGGATGATCATCAGCCGTCTCACAACCAAGTCTCAGACGACGATCCCGCAGCCGGTTCGCGCCGCGCTGAAACTGAGTCCCGGAGACTCTATCGTCTACGAGATCGACGGTGATCGCGTTATCGTTAGTCGAGCCACCCCCGGGCTACGTGATGACCCGTTTGCAGTTTTCCAAGAGTGGGGGTCTGAGACTGACCAGCGGGCCTATGCCAACCTTTAGGCCTGGGGACGTTGTGCGTGTGCCGTTCCCCTACACGGACCGCCCGATCAGACAATGGCGGCCCGCCCTGGTGGTCGCTGCTGGACCATTGGCCGATAATCACGGCCTGCTGTGGGTCAACATGATCACCAGTGCGGAAAACAGACCTTGGCCTGATGATATCGTGCTCGATTTTGCAGCGGCGGGTTTGCCGGTAGCTTCCGTCGTTCGGGTCGGAAAGATCGCCACGATTGAAGTGGCGGACGCCGGAGCTCTCGGCCGGATTCAGGATCAAGAGCTTCAGGCGGTCCGCGTGATCCTGGCGCGCATGTTGGAGTTTTGATCGCCCACTACTCGGCCGCATGTACCTCCGCCAGTAGTTCCGGTATCGGCTCGGGTGCGGCAGGGATGTCCTTCAGGTATTGATCGATTTTGGTGGATTGCTGCGCCAGATGCTGCAGTTCCAGCGGTGCCCCAGGGCTCTCCTCGATCATGGCGGCCAAGCGTCGGGCGATGTCAAGCAGGCGTGGGGCCTGGGCGATCAGGCGGGCTTGGAACTCGATCTTGTGGGGGTCGCGGTCATACTCAGCGCCCGGCGTGCGCCACCCGCCCCAGTCATTGGCATCGGTGACCACCACGGGATAGCTGCCAGGAAATGGGTGGTGGCGGCAGGTTTCGGGGTCCTGCCACTTATTCTTGGCCCGCAACAGGCGCCAACGCGCGCCGTCAGCCGCCAAGGGATCGTCGCCGTCTTGCTCGGCCCGCAGTTCGTGGCTCTGAAAATGGCGACCTAGTCCCACTTCATAGTTCACCCGCACCGGTGCGTCGAAGCCCTTGGCCCAAATCGGCACGATCGTCTCGATGATCGCCCAAGCCCCCACGCTCTCCACCCAGACCCGCTGGTTCTTCTGAAAAATCGCCTTGGCCATGCCCTTGCCCCGAATACCCCACCACGTCGCCCATAAGACGCTGAAAACCTTGACGCCAAGTCAATCTTTTCACCGTCGCCAATCGGTGCATAAGGTCGTGCCAGCATCAGAACAGGACCGGCGGCGCGCTGGGTATGGACGGATATGAATTTCGATTTCTCTGACGATCAAAAATCTTTGAAAGACGAGGCGCGCAAGTTCCTCGCTGCAAATTGCCCAACATCACGGGTGCGTAAGGTACTGGACGACGACGCAAAGACCTTTGACTCTGAGCTGTGGGCGGCAATTGGCGCGCAGGGCTGGATGGGAGCCGCAATCCCCGAAGAGTTCGGTGGACTGGGCCTCGGGCATCTTGAACTCTGCGTAATTGCTGAGGAATTGGGCCGCGCTGTCGCGCCGATCCCCTTCGCCTCCACCGTCTATGTGCTGGCCGAGGCCATCATGTTAGCCGGGGATGTGGCTCAGAAGGCTGAGTATTTGCCCAAGATCGCGGCCGGAGAGTTGATCGGGGCATTGGCGACCTCGGAGGGGCCTGGTGTCGTCTCGGCATCTAGCCTGCAATGTACGGTCGACGGCGGGAAGCTCTCTGGCACCAAGATCCCCGTCACGGACGGCGATGTGGCTAGCGTCTGTTTGGTGCTAGCCAAGGAGGGTGGGAAGCCCGGCCTCTATCTGGTCGATTTGACTGGCTCGGGTGTGACCCGCGAAGTGCTGAAAACTCTGGACCCGACGCGTGACGCGGCCAAACTAACCTTTGCCGGTGCCCCGGCCAAACGTCTGGGCGGAGCCGGTGAAGGCTTGAACTTGCTCGAGCAAGTCATGGACCGTGCCGCGATCCTGCTAGCCTTTGAGCAATGCGGCGGTGCCGACAAGTCACTGGAGATGGCCAAAGAATTCGCCATGGAGCGGTATGCCTTCGGTCGAGTGATCGCCAGCTATCAGGCGATCAAACACAAACTGGCCGACATCTATGTGAAAAACGAATTGGCCCGCTCCAACGCCTACTACGGGGCTTGGGCGCTCAACACCAACGCGTCAGAACTACCGGTCGCCGCCAGCGCGGCGCGGATTGCGGCGTCGGAAGCGTTCTGGTTTGCCTCGAAAGAAAATATCCAGACCCACGGCGGTATCGGCTTCACCTGGGAAATGGATTGCCACCTCTATTATCGGCGCTCTCGCCAACTCAGCCT
>JANLPX010000221.1:0-10383 GCA_031367485.1 Alphaproteobacteria bacterium
GAGAACGGTGCGATTGTGGAGGAGGGTACACACAAGGCCTTGGTCGCCAAGGGTGGGGCCTATGCCCGCCTGCACAAAGTGACGATGGGGGTGGGTTAGAACCTGCGCTCTAAGCCCACTGACAACCGGACTTGGCTGTCAGCGTCATCGCGGCTTGAGCCTAGGGCGGCTAGCCAACTGGCGCGAAGCTCGATCTCAAGGGGTGCGCCCTTGGGGTGAAATTCCCATTGGGCGACGGGCCCAGCATAGGCACCGCCGGACTTCAGGCCATAGTCGTCGCCCAAATCGCCGAAGGATTCTACCCCTAGGCGGAGATGATCGGCCACCTCCCAGGTCGCGGCAGCGGCATAGCTGTAATTGGCGAAGCGCTCGCTCGGGACATTCAAGGGCCGCTCAACCACGAGATTTAGAACGCCTTCGAAGGGACCGGATCGCTTGGCCAAAAGCAGCTTAGCCTCGACCACTTCCTCGCCGCCGTTGACGCCACCCAGGTACTCGCCGTAAAGGCCAACATCGATCCCAAGCTTGGGAATTTGGCCCAGATAATAAACCCCCTCGACGCCCACGCCCTGTAGCTTAGCGCCCTTGCCAGGATCATTGGCGATGGGGGCGACGAGAGCCACGCTCAGGCGGTCGCTAAAGCCATACTCTGCCTCAAGCACGGTGGTACGTGCACCGTCCAAGGGACCACCGTTTACTTGAGCACCGCGCGCCTCAAGCTCAAAAACACCGTTTTCGACATAGGGGGCGTAGACCTTGCCATCCAGGTGGGGCCCAGCGAGGGCGGCACTTGCGCCCACCAAACCTAAAATCATACCTGCAATGACTGTCTTCACGATCATATCCTAACAATGAGAAGCGTTTGCATATTACTTCTTGCGAACGATTGTCAATTGCATCATTGGGAGTAGATGAAAGTTAAGGAGTACGAGATGCGCATCCCCAGCTTGGTTATCTTGCTATCGGCGATTTGGAGCGTGGCGCTGGCTGCGCCTGCTCAGGTCACCCTGACCTTAAAGGACCACCGTTTCACGCCGTCCACGGTGAGTGTGCCAGCCGGCCAGATCATCGAGGTCGAGCTAATCAATCAAGACCTTTCCAGCGAGGAATTTGATAGCACCGACTTGGGCGTTGAGGCCGAGGTTACGCCCAAGAACCGAGTTCGCTTCAATGTTGGGCCGTTAAAAGCTGGCTCCTATGACTTCACCGGCGAGTATCATCCTGAGACGGCCCAGGGCGTGATGGTGGCGGTGGAGTAAGGCTCAGGCCATCGCGGCCGAGAGCACGGTGGAAAGATCTCCCTTGGTCTTAATCTCGACGCGATCCAGACCCAACCATCCCGCCATTAGGCGCAGCTCAGCTGCTAGGGCTGGGGCGGTCTGGTCATTGGCCCAGGGTTCAGCGTGGGCCGACTGGACCATCAGTGCGCTAGCCTTTCGATCAGCCTTCAGGTCTACACGGGCGGTGATCGCCTCGCCTTGTAGGAACGGTAGGACGTAATAGCCGTGCACGCGTTTGTGGGCTGGCGTGTAGATTTCCAACCGCACCTTGACCCCGAACACCCGCTCTGTGCGCTCGCGAAACCAGATCAAGTTGTCGAAGGGCGAGAGCAGTGCCTGGGCGGCGATCTTACGGGGCCGCTTGGCGGTGGGGTTGAGATAGGCTTGGTGATGCCAGCCCTGAACGGCCACCGGTACCACGTCTCCGGCTTCAACCAGTTCAGCTAGGCGCGCCTTAGTATCAGCAACGCCCAGGCGGAAATAGTCGCGAAGGTCGCGTTCGGTGGCGACGCCCATGGCGCGGGACGCGATGCGTAGAAGGTCTCGCTGGGCTTCATGCCGGTGCGGATTCGGCGTTTCGCGAACATGTTTGGGATGGACGGTGTCTGGCAGGCCATAGACCCGTTCAAAGGTGCCGCGCCGGGTGGCCGCGGTGATCTGTCCCGTCCAGAATAGGCATTCCAGCGCATGCTTGGCTTGGCTCCACCCCCACCAGCCACCAGCGCCTTTTGCGCCGATATCCAGCTCTGAAGCGGTCATGGTGCCGCGCTGCTCGACCTCTGCCCTCGCCTGTTCAATGAAGTCAGCGTGAGTGCGCAGGAACCGCGCTACGCCCTTCCAAGTGCCGACACCCTCAGCAGCATCTTCCATCCTCCACCGCATCAAGGCCTGGGTAGACCAGGGGGCGAGGGAGGCCTCGTGCATCCAGTACTCGAAGAGGGCTGGTTTCTTGCCCCAGGCGAGGTCTTCCAACAGGGCGCGTGGATAGGCCCCGAGTCGGGAGAACAGAGGTAGATAGTGGGTGCGCGAGACGACGTTCACCGAGTCGATCTGCAAGACGCCTAAACGCTCGATGGTTTTCAGCACATGGCGGCGACCGGCGAGGGTCGGCCGCGCATCGGCAAACCCCTGAGCAGCCAGGGCGATGCGGCGGGCTGTCAGGGCGGAGAGGGTTTCAACTTGGGTTGTCATCCCGGAAAGCCGACAGGGCTTGTCCGGGACCCCGACGCGCGGGGCGTGTAGCATAGATCGGTGCTTCTGGGTCCCGCACTTGCGCAGCTTCGCAGCTGCATGCGGGATGACACCGAAGGAGAAGTTTCAGCGCTCAAGCCGACCATCCACAATCGCGGCGACTTCGAAGGGGAACAGGATTTTGGGGTCGGGGGCGTCAACGGTCTTGGCGATGTCGGGTGGGGCCAGAGTTTTGACCAGATGGCGCATGATATTTAGGCGTGCGGGCTCTTTCTTGTCGCCCCGAATGCACACCCAAGGCGTGAGGAGTTTGTGGGTCGCGGTGAGCATCTCATCACGGGCCGCGCCATAGGCGTCCCAACGCTTTTGCGCCTCGGCGTCGAGCGGGCTGGTCTTGAGTATTTTCAGCGGGTCAGTGCGACGCTCTTCCAAACGCCTAGCTTGTTCGGGTTTGGAGATATCGAGCCACAGCTTAACCAGCTTGATGCCGCTGTCGACCAGCATGTCTTCGAAGGCTGGCGCGTCGCTGAGGAATTGTTTGTGCTGTTCTGGGGTGCAAAACTCCATGACCGGCTCTACCCCGCCGCGGTTGTACCAGGAGCGATTAAGGATGGTCAGGTCACCGGCTGAGGGCAGGTGCTCGACATAGCGTTGGAAATACCACTGGCTGCGCTCGCGGTCTGTGGGTTTGGGCAGGGCGACCATATGCGTGGCGCGGATCGATAGGTGCTCAATCACCCGTTTGATGGTGCCGTCCTTGCCGGCGGCGTCGCGACCTTCGAAGATCACCAGGGCCCTATCGCCGGTTTCGATGGCGTACTGCTGATAGCGCACAAGGGCGAGCTGAAGGGCAGCCAGAGTTTTTTCGTCGTCTTGATCATTCTTGGACATGTTTGGAACCTAGTCCGGATGGGGGGTGGCGCGCTAGAACCTCTGCACGATGATCCGACTATATGTGACCCACCCGCTGCTGGCTGACGCCGCCTTCCCCTTAGATGACGGCCAGAGCCGCTATCTGACCCAGGTGATGCGCAAAGCCGTGGGTGATGAGCTGTTGGTATTCAATGGGGCCGACGGCGAGTGGCGGTGCCGGATTGATCAGGTGGGCAAAAGGTTCGTGATCCTGAAGGTCACCAGCCTGCAACGGCCGCAGGTAGTTAGTCCTGACCTGATCTTGCTGATCGCGGTGGTCAAGCGCGGTCGGATGGAGACGATCGTCGAAAAGGCTACCGAATTGGGGGTCGCTGAGATTTGGCCGGTTCTGACCGAACGTACCAATACTGAGCGTCTGCGAGAGGATCGGCTGATGATCATCGCCACCGAAGCCTCCGAACAGACCGGTCGTTTGGATGTGCCCAACATCGCGGCCCCGGCCAAGTTGGACAAGACTCTGTCCAAGTGGGAGCCTGAGCGTCGTCTGCTGTTCTGTGATGAAGCAGGGGACGCGGTGCCAATCTTGGCGGCGCTGACGGATGCTGGGCTCGGGCCTTGGGCCATCCTGATCGGACCGGAGGGTGGGTTTTCGCCAACCGAGCGTGCGAAGTTGCGCGGTCTTCCGTTTGCGGTTCCCGTTAGCCTCGGACCCCGAATATTGCGTGCCGACACCGCCGCGATCAGTGCAATGACCCTCTGGCAGGCGGCATTGGGCGATTGGCGCACCTAAGGGTCGCTGATGTCCTCTTGAGGTTTCCTGAATTGCGCCCACCTGTGTGAACAGCGTAAAGATCGCGGCTGTTCTGTGGGTGAGGGCCTGCAATCGGTTTAGAGCTGTTTGGGGAGACATATATGGCTGGCGCTTCGGTCGATGATGCTCCCTTGACGTTCGACGACGTCATGGCGTGGTTCCACAAGGGTTCGAAACCTGCTGACCAATGGCGAGTCGGGGCCGAGCACGAGAAGTTCGTCTTCCGTTTGGGCACCAATGAACCTGTGCCTTATGACGGGCCTGCAGGCATCCGGGCCTTGCTGGAGGGGATGAAGCGGTTCGGCTGGCAAGGCACCTATGAGGGCGAGACAATCATCGGCCTGCAGCGTGGCATGGCCAATGTTAGCCTGGAACCGGGCGGCCAGTTCGAGCTTTCCGGCGCGCCGCTGGAAACCATGCACGACATCTGTACCGAGACCGGTGAGCACCTGATCGAGGTTAAGACCGTGGCTGATGAGCTGGGTCTCGGGTTCCTGGGTTTGGGCTTCACGCCCAATTGGCGACGAGACCAGATTCCGGTTATGCCCAAGGGCCGCTATAAGATTATGCGCGAATACATGCCCAAGGTCGGCACCCTGGGACTGGATATGATGTTCCGCACCTGCACCGTTCAGGCCAATCTCGACTACGGTTCCGAGGCCGACATGATCGCCAAGTTCCGGGTAGCGTTGGCGTTGCAACCCATCGGCACGGCGCTGTTCGCCAATTCGCCGTTCGTTGAGGGCAAGCCGTCCGGGTTCCTCAGCAAGCGCGCCAATATCTGGACCGATACCGACCCCAACCGGACGGGCATGCTGGATTTCGTGTTCAAGGACGGTTTCAACTTCGAGACCTATGCCAATTATCTGCTCGATGTGCCGATGTACTTCGCTAAGCGGAACGACAAGTATGTCGATCTTTCGGGCAAATCGTTCCGCAAATTCATGGCCGGTGAGTTGCCGGAAATGCCGGGCGACCGGGCGACGATCAAAGACTTCGCTGACCACTCGACGACCGCCTTCCCAGAGGTGCGGCTAAAGCAATATCTGGAAATGCGCGGCTCTGATTCCGGTCCCTGGAGTAGGCTGTGTGCGCTGCCGGCCCTGTGGACGGGGATCTATTATGACAGCCAAGCCCTGGCTGCGGCCTGGGACCTTTGCAAGGAATGGCCGCTGGAAGACCATGAGCGTCTGCGCAGTGATGTGGCGACGATGGGCCTGAAAGCCAAGATCGGAGGCCGCACTGCGCAGGACGTGGCTAAGGACATGGTGGCCATCGCCCGCTCTGGCCTGAAAAACCGCAATCGCCTGAGCGCCGGTATGGTCGATGAGACCGGCTATCTCTCTGAACTGGAAGAGATCGCCGATAGCGGGATGACACCGGCCGACCGGTTGCTCGAGCTTTATCACGGTCCCTGGAAGGGCGATGTGAGCCATGCCTTCGAGACCTTTGCATATTAGTGCCATCCCGAAATACGCGGTGCTGGAAAACGAGCGCCGGTTCTTGGTGGACAAGGACGAGCTGCTCGCACTTGAGAACCTGCCATATTGGCGGATCATTGATCGCTATGTCGTGGGAACCCGACTTCGCTTGAGATCGATTGCTCATAGCGTGACTGGCAACGTCGAGTTAAAATTTTGCAAAAAGTACCCTAGCATGGACCCGGTCTCAGGGGCGATCGTGAACATGTATTTGTCGCCCGAGGAGTACGAGACCTTAGTGGCCTTGCCAGCGTGGGTGATCACCAAACGCCGTTACCAGATCGCTTCGGACGGCCAGGTCTTCGGGCTCAATGTGTTTGAAGACAATCTGACCGGCCTCGTGCTTTGCGAAGCCGAGGCGCAGAGCCGTGCGGCAATCGTGGCCATGACATTTCCACCGTGGGCGGGACGCGAGGTCACTGACGACTTGTTCTTTACCGGCGGACACCTCTGCACGCTTTCGGCGGAGCAATGGCGGGTCAAGGCGCTCGAGCTGGGCCATTAAGCAAGACGCAGCAGATTGATCGTAGGATCGCAACCATGATTTGGGTCGCGCGCCTTGCACCTCTCCTGGCCTTTCTTGCCCTCGGTATTGATCCCGTAAGGGCGACAGCCGGTGAGTCAGCGTTTCGAGATTCGCTATCAGGCGTGCTGGTTGTCGGCCTTGCCCATGGAACAGGTGAGCGTTCCTGGGTTGAAGGTGGATTTGGCAAGCTGGATGTGGGTCAAGATCAAGCAGTGGCGGCAGTCGATGGTGTTATCGCGTGGCGGTCGAGCTTGACCGAGCGACTGGGGGCAGTCGTCTCGGTTTCAACCCATCTCGGAGAGAGGTCGATCGGCGGGCTTGATGAGGCCTACCTGACCCTTAGGGCTGACCCGGGGCAAGCTTGGAGGCTGTCTGGTCGTGCAGGCTTATTTTTCCCACCCGCCTCTCTTGAGCATGACGGATCAGAGTGGAGTCCTATTCACACGCTTACGCCTTCAGCCGTGAACAGTTGGATCGCTGAGGAGGTCAAAACAGTCGGTGTCGAGGCTACACTGCGCGGAACACTGGCGGGGCGGCAAACAGGATTCACCGTCGCCGCGTTCCAGGGTAACGACACGGCCGGAGCGCTACTGGCGTTTCGAGGTTGGGCGCTGCACAGTCGCCGGGCGACCCTTGGCGGCGATTTCGACCTTGTCCCATTGGCACCGCTTTTCCAAGGCGGTCAGTCGCAGAAGAGCAATTCAATCGATGAAATCGACGGGAGAGTCGGGGTCTATGCCAGGGCCGATATCGCGCTGAACGAGCAGGTTACCGGAAGTCTATTCGCCTACGACAACCGCGGTGATCGCGGGTCACTTGTTGCCGGTCAATATGCGTGGCGTACCCGGTTTGTGCAGGCCGGCTTGCGATGGGTGCCTGATTCAAAAACCGTGGTTCTCGCCCAGGCTACGTCTGGAAATTCGGCAATGGGTGGCGCGGTCTCCGGCCAGTATCCGGCAGATATTGGGTTTAGTGGTGCCTATGGACTGGTGTCGCGGGCAATAGGTGCTGGTACGTTGACCGCGCGTGTTGACCAGTTTGCCATCGACGATCGTAGTTTCAAGGCCTTGGACAACAATGCGGAGCACGGCTGGGGAGCCACCGCGAACTGGAGCCAGCCACTCACCACTTCAACGGATTTCGTCGCAGAGGCCGTGTTTGTTCACAGCGACAGACCGGCCCGGTTGCGCCTGGGCATCGACCGCAGTCAGGATAGTCTGGCGACCCGTGTCGCTGTTCGGGCCCGGTTCTAACGCTCCGTCAGCCTAGCGGCTCGCCGGCCAATGGGCGCCCTGGCTTTGGCCACTGCCGCTGTCGGTGTGCTGCACGACATCGCCGATATCTGTCCGCCGGACACTGGGACTGACCTGGACCTCGTCGACCTCATAGACCTCGATCTTATTAGTGTAGAACGCGAGGTGCCCGCGAATTTGCGCCATGGCCGGGTAGGGTTCTTGATAAGACCAAACGGCATTGTCGCCGAATTGCCCGTCCATCATGACCGTGAAATAGGACGCGTCGCCTTTGAATGGGCAATAGGTGGATCGCTCCGTCGCGGTCAGAAACTCCATCGAGACGTCCTGTCGCGGGAAATAGATCACCTGGGGATAGGCTGCTTCTTGCAGGACCAGGACGTCGCCGCTGTCGGCAATGACGTGGTCGCCAAACTTTGCGCGCCAACGGTTTTGAGTTGACGTGATCGAGATCGGATGGTCGGGGCCGGGTAATTTCATGGCTTAGGCCTCCTTGGCAAAGCCGCCAATCCAGAGAATGGCGCCGACGTGCCGATCACGCCAGACTCATTCAACGCGCTTGGCTTGTCTTGGCTGCGCGCGCGTGATCATCTCGCTCGCTTATCAGGGGAAGTCTGCATGAACTTTGTCGTTTTGCTGGGGATCATTGTCACGCTGGCGACCGGTATCCCGGTTCTCAATCAGATGCGGCGCAATCATCCCCGCGGCCTGATGATCCTATTCTTTGCCGAGATGTGGGAGCGATTTTCCTATTATGGGATGCGCGGCATCCTGATTTTCTATCTCACCCAGCACCTGCTCTTCGACCAAGGCGCGGCGAGCGGTCAGTACGGCTCCTATACCTCGTTGGTCTATTTGCTGCCTCTGCTGGGCGGTATCTTGGCAGACCGCTGGTTGGGGACCCGCAAGGCCGTCGCCTTTGGTGCCCTGTTGCTCGTTGCCGGTCACATGACCATGGCAGTTGAAGGCAAGCCGGCTACCCAGAGCCTGACCTATGCCGGACAAACCTATCAGGTCCAGGTTCAAGGTCGGATGGAGGATCGCACCGCACGGCTGATGGTTGCGGGGGTCCCCTATGCGTTCACGGCTGCCGAAAGCGGTGGTCTTGAGATCGCTGGATTGCCAGCCAATGCCGCGCTTCCAGCCGTGCTGGCCAAAGACAGCTATAAGATGGAAACCAAGACCGATCCGTTCGGCAAGAACGCCTTCTATCTGGCGGTCTCGTTGATCATTATGGGTGTGGGGTTCTTGAAACCCAATATCTCAACCATCGTCGGCCAACTCTATCCGACAACAGATCCCAGGCGTGATGCTGGTTTCACGCTCTATTATTACGGCGTCAATTTGGGTGCGTTCTGGGCCTCGGTCCTGTGCGCTTTGTTGGGGCAGCACTTCGGTTGGTGGGCGGGCTTTGGCCTGGCCGGGGTCGGGATGGCGCTAGGCTGGGTCGTCTTCATGCTGGGCAAGCCGCTGCTGGAGGGCAAGGGCGAGCCGCCCAACCCTGAGGTTCTCGCGCAGAAAGTGTTTGGCCCGGTCAACCTCGAATGGATGATTTATATTCTGGGCGTCCTTGGCGTTGGATTTGTCTGGCTGCTGGTGCCCAATAACAAGCTGGTCGGATTTGCGCTCATTGCGGCAACCATCGCCTCAGCGTTGGCCATCGCCTACATTATCGCGCAGGTCTGCACCACGTGGCAGGAGCGCCAGCGGATGCTGCTGGCGGTGGTTTTGATCCTCGGATCGGTGGTGTTCTTCACCCTCTTTGAACAGGCGGGTACCTCTCTGAACCTGTTCGCCTCAACCAATGTGGATTTGTCAGTTACCAAGCAGGTGACCTATTTCTTGGGTCTTCCGATGGGCACTCATGATCAGTTGGCCGCCGCAGGCATTCACCCATCCAGCACCTTTGGATGGATCGACACGGCCATGGGCGCGGCCCAGACCCAGTCGTTCAATGCCGGATTCATCCTGATCTTCGCACCGATCTTTGCGGCGGCTTGGACATGGCTCGGCAAGCGCGGAATGGATCCCAACCCGACCCTGAAATTTGGTCTGGGATTGATTCAGGTCGGTCTCGGCTTTCTGGTGGTGGTTTGGAGTGCGGGTCTGGCCGATGCCAGCTTCCGCCTGCCGATCATGGTGCTGGTGATGCTTTATCTTTTGCACACTACGGGTGAGTTGTTCTTATCGCCGGTAGGGGTGTCGCAGATGACCAAGTTGTCCATGCCGACCGTCGGCGCTTTCATGATGGCGGTCTGGTTCTTGGCCTCGTCTGTGGCCCAGTTTGTCGGTGGCTGGATTGCTGGACTTATGGGGTCCGAAACCGTTGGAGGTCAGGTACTCAACCCCGAGCTGGCCCTGAAAACCTCCATCGATGGGTTCACCAAGCTCGGCTGGGCTGGGGTGGCCTGTGGCGTGGTGTTTATCCTGCTCAGTTTCCTGATCAAGAACTGGTCGCATGATCGGGTTGAGCAGGCCTAATCCTCCCCCAGCGGGGGCGGATTGATCACCCAAAGGTCTTGCGCAGCCGGAATTTGATCATCCGACCAAACTGAATGTCGCGGTCGTCGACATAGGCCAGAGGGTTTTTGTCGCGCGGTCCGGCATAAACGCTGCGGGTATTGCGGATCCCGCGTTCGGTAGTGTTCGGAAGCTCGATACGCAGATTGATGTCTGCTGCCGGTTTCCATTCCAGGAACGGCTGGACAAAGGTCTTCAGCTTTTCGATCTCAATCTGGTCAGCGCGATAGGTGACCTGCCGCCAGGCCCCAAAGGCCTCGACGCCCCAGGTTAGCCGATACTGGGGCATGTCCCAGGTGAAGGTCGCCTCCCATTCCTGCGGCCGCAGCTTGGTGATCTCACGTTTTGCGCGGGTAGTCGGATCGGTGACTTCCGAGGTTCGCCACGTAGATGTTGCCCGCAGTTCTGCGCCCTGGAGGCCAACCTTGCTCAGTGGGACCGAGATGCT
>JANLPX010000236.1:0-3507 GCA_031367485.1 Alphaproteobacteria bacterium
TGCGGCGGAACTGGCGCCGCAACTCGTACGGGCCGTAGAGCCTGGCGATCTTGTGATGGTCAAAGGTTCCAACGGCTCGAAAGCCGGCGCGGTCGTCACTGCGCTAAAGGCGCTCGACGTGCGTTCGGCAGGGGGGCGCTAATGCTCTATTGGTTATATGAGCAATTGTCGGCTGGCGGACATATTCCAGCCCTTAATCTATTGAAATACCTAACTTTCAGAACCGGTATGTCGCTGTTTACGGCGCAGCTGGTCGTGGTAGCGCTTGGCTCGCGTTTCATCCGGTTCATGCAGGTCAAGCAAGGTAAGGGTCAGCCGATCCGCAAGGATGGCATAGAGCGCCACGTGCTGGAAAAAACCGGCACGCCAACTATGGGCGGCGTCATGATCCTGGCAGGATTGCTGGTCGGGACGCTGCTGTGGGCCGACCTGTCTAATGTCTATATCTGGGCTGTTCTGCTGGTCACCGCAGGCTTCGGCGTCATCGGTTTCATGGACGATTACGCAAAGGTCACCAAGCAGACAACCGATGGCGTTTCGAGCCGGATGCGCTTGGCGCTCGAAATTCTGATCAGCTTGGCAGCGGTCAGCCTAATCGTCGTTTATGGTAGTCATCCGCCTGACGCACCGCACCTTGGCACCTCGGTAGCGTTCCCAATCTTCAAGCAGGTGCTGCTGGATTTGGGTTGGTTCTATCTGGCGTTTGGGGCCTTCATTATCGTGGGCGGTGCCAATGCGGTGAACTTCACCGATGGTCTGGATGGACTGGCCACAGTGCCAGTGATGATTGCCGCCGCAGCCTTCGGGTTGATCGCCTATCTAGTCGGTAATTTTGTATTTTCACGTTACCTGCAGCTTCACTTCGTGCCCGGCGTGGGAGAGGTCGCGGTCTATTGCGGCGCGATGATCGGGGCCGGATTAGGTTTCCTTTGGTACAATGCGCCGCCCGCCAAGATCTATATGGGCGACACGGGTTCATTGGCGCTGGGTGGCGGCATCGGCGCCGTGGCCGTGGCCACCAAGCACGAGATCGTGCTGGGCATCGTTGGTGGTCTGTTCGTCATCGAGACGCTCTCGGTGATGATCCAGGTGGCCTACTTCAAGATGACCGGCAAGCGGGTCTTCCTGATGGCCCCAATTCACCACCACTTTGAGCGGTTGGGTTGGTCGGAGTCTACCATCGTGATCCGGTTCTGGATCGTGGCGGTGATGTTGGCCCTCCTTGGCCTTGCCACCCTCAAGCTGAGATAGGGGGACAGGCACCGTCCATGATCCCGGTCCGCGGCTTTGAAGGCAAGACGGTTGCCGTGTTCGGACTGGCCCGAACGGGTCTGGCCTCTGCACGCGCGCTGATCGCCGGAGGTGCTGAGGTGGCGCTTTGGGACGAACGACCAGAGGGTCGTGCCGCGGCCAAGGCGCAGGGATTGCCGCTTGTTGATTTGTCGGTGGCCGATTGGTCGCAGTTTGCGGCGCTCGTTTTGTCACCAGGCATTCCCCTGACCCATCCCGCACCGCACTGGACGGTCGAGAAAGCTAAGGCGGCAGGGGTCGAAATTCTCGGCGACATCGAGCTATTCGCGCGCGCCGTGAATGCGGCGACTGAGCATCGCAAGCCCAAGGTCGTGGCGATCACAGGTACCAACGGAAAATCAACAACGACGGCGCTGATTGGCCACATCTGTGCGTCCGCCGGGCGGGATATTCGAGTCGGCGGAAACATCGGGGTTGGCGTTCTCGACCTAGACGATATGCACGGCGGCGCGGTCTATGTGCTGGAGTTGTCGTCTTATCAGCTTGATCTCACGACGTCCTTGAAGCCCGACGTATCGGTGTTACTGAACATTTCGCCCGACCACCTTGAGCGACATGGCGGGATGGAAGGCTATGTAACGGCCAAACGGCGTATTCTGCTCAATCAAGGCAAAGGCGACACCGCCGTGATTGGGGTCGATGATCCCTGGGGCCAGCGAATTTGCACAGAGATTACGGCCGCCAACCGCAGAACCATCGTGCCGATCTCGGCTTCGAAATCGATGGGGCGTGGAGCCTATGTGATCCAGGGCGTCCTCTATGATGCGACGGGTGAACGCGCGGTCGCGGTGGCCGACCTGATGTTGGCGAAGTCTTTGCCGGGTCGACACAACTGGCAAAATGCGGCGGCGGCCTATGCGGCGGTTCGGGGTCTGGGAATTTCAGCAGATGAGGCCTGTGAGGGTCTGATGAGTTTCCCCGGTTTGGCGCACCGAATGGAAACGGTGGGTTGGATCGATCAGGTCCGGTTCGTCAATGATAGCAAAGCCACCAATACAGACGCTGCGCGTCAAGCTATGCAGAGTTATCCGAAATTCTATTGGATTGCTGGCGGCCAGCCCAAGACCGGCGGTATCGATGCGCTGGGCGATCTGTTTCCACGAATCGAGAAAGCCTACCTCATTGGCGAAGCTTCGGCGGCCTTTGCCAAAACGCTGGCTGGCAAGGCCCCCGTCGTGGCATGTGGCGATATGGCGACGGCCGTGGCTCACGCCTATACCGACGCGGCTGCTCGCGGTCGTGAGGCTGTGGTCTTGCTCTCCCCCGCCTGCGCTTCTTTCGATCAGTTTGCCGATTTCGAAGCCCGTGGCGAGGCATTCAGGCGTGCCTATTTGGCTCTGACTGATCTACCCAAGGCACGGGGAGTTTGCGCATGACGCATTCCGATGAAGGCCCGCCGGAAATGGCTGGCTCAAACCATGTTGAGCCACCCCAGGATCGCCCAAACCCAGCCAAACCTCACCCGGCCTTTGCCCGTTCTGATCGGACCAAATTGGGGATTTGGTGGTGGACCATGGATCGCTGGCTGCTGGGGGTCGTCGGGCTATTGATCGTGCTTGGCGTTATGCTGTCGTTCGCTGCCAGTCCAGCGGCAGCGGCCAGAATGAATGTCGCTGATCCCTTTCACTTCGCAATCCGCCAGTGTGTGTTTGCAGGCCTAGGGACCGTTATCCTCTTCTCGGCTTCGCTGCTGGATGCAAAAGGCGCACGCCGGGCCTCCGTCATCATCTGGCTGGTGGCGATTGCAATCATGTTTGCGTTGCCCGCCATCGGCCATGACGCCAAAGGTGCGACCCGATGGCTGAAAATTGGTGGGTTTGGCTTACAGCCTTCCGAGTTCATGAAGCCCGCCCTTATCGTGCTGGTGGCCTGGATGTTCGCAGAAGGGCAGAAGGGACAAGGTGTGCCCGGGGTCACCATCGCGTTCGTGCTATATTTCATCTCAGTAGGGTTGCTGCTCATACAACCCGATGTGGGTCAAACCGTCTTGATCACTGTGGCGTTTGGTGTGGCCTTTTGGATGGCTGGGGTCCCGCTCAGTTGGGTCATGTTGTTGGGCGGCGGGGCCGTAGCTGGTCTCTCGTCGACCTATTTCCTGTTTCCGCATGTGGCCAGCCGGGTCAACCGGTTCCTGTTTCCGAGCAATGGTGACACCCATCAGGTGGACCGAGCCGCAGAGGCCATCGGGGCTGGAGG
>JANLPX010000249.1:0-7176 GCA_031367485.1 Alphaproteobacteria bacterium
CGCCCTGAACGCCCACGGCATTGCCCGAGAAGATGCCCATTGTCACGAAACCCATATGGGCCACCGACGAATAGGCGATCAGCTTCTTGATGTCGGTCTGACGGAAGGCAACCAGCGAGGTGTAGACCACGGCGATGACGCTGAGCGCGAACACCATCGGGGTGAAGTACTCCGAGGCCTGGGGGAACATCGGCAGGCTGAAACGCAGGAAGCCGTAACCGCCTATCTTCAACAGGATACCGGCCAGGATTACCGAACCTGCTGTGGGAGCCTCAACGTGAGCGTCGGGCAACCAGGTATGGACGGGCCACATCGGCATCTTCACCGCGAAGGAAGCGAAGAAAGCCAGCCAGAGCCAAGTCTGAAGAGCCGGCGCGAACTTGTAGGTCATCAACTCAGGGATTGAACTGGTGTGGGCAATCCCAATCATCGCCAGGATCGCGGCCAGCATCAGCACCGAGCCCAGCAGAGTGTAGAGGAAAAACTTGAAGGCCGCATAGACCCGCCGCTTGCCGCCCCAGATGCCAATGATCAGGAACATCGGCACCAGGCCGAACTCGAAGAACGCATAAAACAGCACGATATCCAGCGCGCAGAACACCCCGATCACCAGGGTTTCCAGCACCAGGAACGCGATCATATATTCCAGCACGCGGGTCTCGATCGACTTCCAGGACGCGGCAATACAGATCGGCATCAGGAAGGCGGTAAGCAGCACGAATAGGATCGATATCCCGTCAACGCCCATGCGGTAGTGCAGCCCAGCGAACCACGGCGCGTCTTCTAAGAACTGGAAGCCAGCGTTCGATGGGTCATATTGCGCAGTCATCAACACCGACAACGCCAAGGTGGCGAGGGTGGTGACGAAGGCGATCCACTTGGCCGCGTCTACGGTCTTGGCGTCGTCGGGTTTGCCGAACAAACGTAAGAGTAGGATCGCAGCAACACCTAATAGCGGTGCGAAGGTAGTGAGGGAGAGAATACCGGTCATCTGTGCGCCCTCCCCTATGCCTGCCAAGCCCAGAGGGCGAAGGAGAGAAGCCCCGCCACCCCGAGCAACATCACGAACGCATAGTGGTAGACATATCCGGTCTGGAACCCACCAGCCCGTCGACCGATCTCAGACGACAAGGCCGAGACGCCATCGGGACCTAAGCCGTCGATGATCTTTTGGTCGCCCACCTTCCAGAACAGGTCGCCCAGGAACTTGGCACCGCGCACGAACGTCGCCTCGTAGAGTTCGTCAAAGTACCACTTGTTATAGAGGAAGCCCCAGACGAGGCCCTTATTGGCGGCAATCCGTGCGCCCAGCCCTTCGCGGCGGATATAAACATACCAGGCAATCACGAGACCAAGCGTCGAGACCACCAGAGGTGCCCACAGCAGCCATTCCGGCGAATGGTGAGCATGTTCCAGCACATGATTGGTTGGCGCGTTGTAGATCGCCCCCTTCCAGAATTCGTTGCGACCCTCGCCGACAAACTTCTCGACAAAGGCCCAGCCGGCAAACACCGCACCGACGGCCAACAAGATGATCGGGATCAGCATCGACAGCGGGCTCTCGTGGGGAGTGTGGGCATGTCCGTGGTCGTGATGATGATCGTCTGCGGCATGGCCATGATCGTCCTGACCCCACTTGGCTGTGCCGTGGAAGGTCATGAAGGCCAGACGCCAGGAATAGAAGGCTGTTAGTCCAGCCGCGAAGATGCCGACCACAAAGGCGAAATACGAGACGCCACCAAACTCTTTGCCTGCGGCAAAGGCGGCTTCAATGATGGTGTCTTTGGAATAGAACCCGGCAAAGCCTAGCTCGACGCCAGGAATGCCCACCCCGGTGATCGCCAGGGTGCCGATGGTCATCACCGCGTAGGTCACCGGCAGGTATTTCCAGAGACCACCCATCTTTCGCATATCCTGCTCATGGTGCATCCCGTGGATCACCGACCCCGCACCCAGGAATAGCAGCGCCTTAAAAAAGGCGTGGGTGAACAGGTGGAACATCGCGGCCTGATAGGCCCCGACTCCCGCAGCAAAGAACATGTAGCCCAGCTGCGAACAGGTCGAATAGGCGATCACCCGCTTGATGTCGTTCTGCGCAAGACCGACCGTCGCGGCGAACAAGGCTGTGACCGCCCCGACCAAGGTGACGATCTGCTTGGCCTGGGGCGCATACTCAAAGATCGGCGACAAAAGGCAGACCATATAGACGCCCGCCGTCACCATGGTAGCGGCGTGGATCAGAGCCGAGACCGGTGTCGGGCCCTCCATCGCGTCCGGCAGCCAGGTGTGCAGGAAGAACTGCGCGGACTTTCCCATCGCCCCGATGAACAGCAGCACGCAAGCCAGATCGAGCGCCGACCAGTTCTGACCGATGAACCACCAAGTCTTGCCGACGAATTCCGGTATGCGCGGAAATATCTCAGCAAACTGGATGGAGCCGACCATCCAATAGACAGTCATAATGCCCAAAGCGAAACCGAAGTCCCCGACCCGGTTGACGACGAAGGCCTTAATGGCCGCCGCATTGGCGGTATCTTTGTGGTGCCAAAACCCGATCAACAGATAGCTAGCTAGCCCCACGCCCTCCCAGCCGAAAAACAACTGCATAAAGTCGGCGGCGGTCACCAGGGCCAGCATGGCGAAAGTGAACAATGACAGATAGGCAAAGAACCGGGGCTTGCCCGGATCATCGGCCATGTAACCCCAACTATAGACATGGACCAAAGCCGAGACCGTGGTTACCACGATCAGCATCACAGCTGATAAGCCGTCCAGTCGGATCGACCAGTTAGAGATGAAACTGCCGACGTGAATGAACGGGGCAAGTGTCAGGGTGAAGGGTTCGAGCCCGCCCCAGGTCCATTGCGCGAAGACTGTCCAAGAGAGCATGCAGGACAAGATCAGCGCGCCGGTGGTTACGCTTTGCGACGCGACATTGCCGATCCGTCGGCCAAACAGGCCAGCAACAAGCGCGGCCAGCATAGGCCCGAAGACGATGATAGGAACGAGAGACTGGGCGTTCATAAGTGGTCCGTCAGCCCTTCATCACGGAAACATCGTCCACGGCAATATCGCCGCGATTACGGAAGAAGGTGACCAAAATAGCTAAGCCCACAGCAGCCTCAGCGGCCGCCACGGTCAGAACAAACATCGCGAAAATCTGCCCGACGACATCATGCAGATAGGCCGAGAAGGCCACCAAATTGATATTTACGGCCAACAAGATCAGCTCGACCGACATCAGGATAACGATGATGTTCTTGCGGTTCACGAAAATGCCGAACACCCCGATGGTGAACAGGATCGCGGCGACCGCGAGATAGTGGGAAAGGCCGATGGTCATTCCGATACACCTTGGCCGGGTTTGGGGCTGACGATGCGCATGCCGGTCTTGGGGCCACGCGCGACTTGATCGGCGATCACCTGACGGCGAACGCCTGGTTTATGGCGCAGGGTCAACACGATGGCCCCGATCATCGCCACCAGCAGGACCAGACCCGCCGCCTGAAAAAAGTAGACATAGTCGGTATAGAGCACGCGACCTATGCTCTCGGCATTCGAGACGTTACTGGCCGCAGCAGGCTCGAGGTTGGCCGAGGCGGCACCGTTATTGGCCACTGTGCTGGCCACAGTGATCATTTCAAAAACTAAAACGCCGGCAACAACCGCGCCCAGTGGCATGTAACGCGCAAATCCTTGGCGCAGAGCTGCAAAGTCTACGTCGAGCATCATAACAACGAATAAGAACAAGACCGCCACCGCGCCGACATAAACGACGATCAGCAGCATGGCCAAAAACTCCGCGCCCATCAGCACAAAGAGTCCGGCAGCCGAGAAGAACGACAAGATCAGGAACAGCACGGAGTGGACAGGGTTGCGGGCCGAAACCACGCACAACCCCGCCACGATAGTCACCGTCGCCATCAGATAGAATGCGATCGCCTGCAAGGCCATGACGGCTATTGCGCCCCTCTTATCTAGCCGCCCCGATGTGACGGGCCGACGTTTCAGTCATTATGGAATCGCTTCCCGGGTCTTACCGGTAGGGCGCGTCCAATTCTAGATTCTTTGCGATCTGACGCTCCCAACGATCACCGTTATCGAGCAGTCTCGCCTTGTCGTAGTATAGTTCTTCGCGGGTCTCGACCGCATATTCGATGTTCGGGCCTTCGACGATGGCGTCCACCGGGCAGGCCTCCTGGCACAGACCGCAATAGATGCATTTGACCATATCGATGTCGTAGCGGGTGGTCCGGCGGCTGCCGTCCTCGCGCGGTTCGGCCTCGATGGTGATCGCCTGGGCTGGGCAAATCGCTTCGCAAAGTTTGCAGGCAATGCAGCGTTCTTCGCCGTTGGGATAGCGGCGCAGGGCATGCTCCCCCCGGAACCGCGGCGACTGCGGGCCACGCTCATTGGGATAGATCACGGTGGCCTTAGGCTTAGCCATATAGCGTAGCGCCATGGCGAACGCGCCCACAAACTCTAGCAGCGCCGCGCCTTTGATCGCCTGGGTGACTCGTTTCATCATCGGCGGCTACTTTCTCTGGCACGTATAGGCGGAGATCCGCTGTTCATCGCCTTCTTTGTTCAGCACCAACTCGCGGCCTTTGGCGAGGCAGGCAGCGCGCGCGACCTTCAGCGTGTCATAGGTCGCGACATCACCGTTCGCCTCCGCCGTCGCGCAGGCGCTGAGTGAGGCCAAACCGATCAGGAGAGCGAGCGCTTTCATGACGCCACCGGCCCTAGAACCTTCCAGCCTGCCACAAAGGCGACAGCGACCAGCGAGATCGGCAGAAACACCTTCCAGCCCAGACGCATCAACTGGTCATAGCGATAACGCGGCACGATGGCCTTGGTCATGGCGAACAGGAAGAAGAAGAAAATGATCTTTATGAACAGCCACATGAAGCCATAGAAGCTCTGCGCTGTTGGAGCCCAATCCTTGATGAACGGCAGGTCGATAGGCGCCTGCCAACCCCCGAAGAACAGGATCGAGATCATGGCGCACATCAAGATGATGTTGGCCAATTCGCCGATCATAAAGAGCAGAAAGGGCGAGGAAGAATACTCGACCTGATACCCCGCCACGAGCTCAGACTCGGCTTCAGGCAGGTCAAAGGGAGGTCGGTTGGTTTCGGCTAAGGCCGAGATGAAAAAGATCACCGACATCGGGATCATGACTAGGGCGATTGGCAGATTATGCAGGCCACCGCCCAGCACGTTCCAGTTCCAGAAACCACCAGCCTGCTGCTCGACAATGAGACCCAGGTTCATAGTGCCCGCAAGCAGGATCACCGTGATGATCACAAAGCCGATAGAGACCTCATAGCTGACCATCTGAGCAGCCGAGCGCAGACTGCCCAGGAACGGATATTTCGAGTTCGAAGCCCAACCGCCCATGATGATGCCGTAAACGCCAAGCGATGAGATCGCGAACAGGTACAGCACACCCACGTTTATGTTCGACACCACCCAGCCTGGGGCCAGCGGAATGACCGCCCACCCCACCAGAGCCAGGGCGAACGTCAGAACCGGTGCCAGCAGGAACACGAACTTGTCGGCTCCGTCAGGGATGATGACCTCTTTCAGGATGAACTTGAGCAGATCGGCAAAGGATTGCAGCAGGCCGAACGGCCCGACCACGTTTGGTCCCTTGCGCATCTGCACCCCGGCCCAAATCTTGCGGTCGCCATACATGAAAAACGCCAGTGAAATCAACAGCCAACCGAGGACGGCTAATATCTGTAGGGCCGTGATAACCGTCCAACCGACCGGGGTGCTCCAGAATTCCATCACCCTACTCCGCAGCAATCTTAGCAGCGTCGGAAGCGGCGGCGGCGCATTGCGCCATCGTCACGCTCGCGCGCGCCACGGGATTGGTCAGGTGGAAAGCTTTGATCGGGCTTGCAAAGGGGGCGTCGGACATTTTGCCCGCACCGCCGATGGCGTCCAGATCCGCGATACCTGCCGGGGCATAGTCGATCTGTCCCAGGGTCGGATGATCCGCAAACAGTTTGGCGCGAAGTTGGGCCAGGGTGTCATAGGGCAAGGTCTTGCCCAGACGCTCTGACAGGGCGCGGAATATCGACCAGTCCTCTCGGCCTTCCCCCTTGGGAAACACGGCGCGGAAACCCATCTGCACGCGGCCCTCGGTATTGACGTAAAGGCCGTCCTTCTCGGTATAGGCCGCGCCAGGCAAGATCACGTCGGCCGTATGGGCTCCTGCGTCGCCGTGGGTACCGAGATAGACTTTGAACGCGTCCGAGTTTGTGGTGTCAATTTCGTCGGCCCCGAGCAACAACAGCACGTCGACCCCGCCCTTGGCGACCATATCGTTGGCAGTCTTGCCGCCTTCGCCGGGCACAAAGCCCAAGTCGAGACCGCCGACCCGCGCGGCCGCAGAATGCAGCACGTTCCAGGTCATGTTGAAGGCCTTGGCTACACCCGAAGCCGCCTTGGCCACCGCCGCACCATCGGCCCGCGCCACAGCGCCTGCGCCCAGAATGATGGCCGGAGCCTTGGCGTCCCTTAGAGCCTTCACGAAATCGGTTTTCGACTTGGCCAACCCACTCAGGGTCGTCGGGTCGGCCCCCAGATATTCGTAACCGTAGGTCAAGTCAGCCTGCTCTCCAATCACGCCAATGGTCAGTTTTCCAGCCAGCCAACGCTTGCGCAGGCGAGCATTGAGCACGGGAGCTTCCAAGCGTGGATTGGTCCCGACCAGCAGGATCACATCCGCGGTTTCGATCCCGGCAATGGTGGAATTGAACAGCCAGCTCTCGCGCGGACCATCGCCCAGCGCCATGCCGTCCTGGCGACAATCAATATTCGTCGAGCCGAGCGCGGCAAACAGGTCCTTGGCCGCCTTCATCGACTCCACGTCCTGGAGATCACCAGCGATTACGCCGATCCGGTCGGGCGACGATACTTGCAGCTTGGAGGCAACGAGGTTCAAGGCCTCGGCCCAGGTCGCGGGTCGCAGCGTCCCGGCCTCGCGGATATAGGGCTTATCCAGCCGCTGGCGCGCTAGGCCATCGACGGCATAGCGGGTCTTATCGCTGATCCACTCCTCGTTGATGTCTTCGTTGAGACGCGGCAGCACCCGCAGCACGGCCGGACCGCGACTATCCACCCGGATCGCGGAGCCGAGCGCGTCCATTACGTCCACGCTCTCGG
>JANLPX010000254.1:0-2172 GCA_031367485.1 Alphaproteobacteria bacterium
AGATTAGAGGCTCGGCCAATTCCCCTTCGATCCTGGTGGACGGCCTGGCCATCGCGGGAAAATGACGCAGGATCAGAGCGATCTTGAGCTGATCGTCGAGGCCGCGCGGGAAGCCGGTGCCCTGGCGCTGAAACTGCGGCGGGCGGGTCTGACGACAGAATACAAGGCGGGCGATTCACCCGTCACCAACGCCGATCTAGCCACCGATGCGCTGCTGACGGATCTGTTGCGGACAGCGCGCCCTGACTATGGATGGCTGTCGGAGGAGACCGCCGACAATGGCGAACGTCTGACCGCGACGCGGACCTTTGTGGTCGATCCTATCGATGGCACGCGCTCGTTCTTGAAGGACAAGCCATGGTGGAGCGTTTGCATCGCGGTAGTCGAAGCCGGTCGCCCAACCGCTGCGGTGGTCTTCGCACCAGATGTGGATGAGGCCTACGCCGCCACCGCCGGAGGCGGCGCGACACTCAATAGCCAAGCCATTGCGGTCAGCGAACGCGCCGTCCTGGAAGACTGCGCCATGGTCGGTGATCAAGCGATGTTCGATCATCCAGCATGGCCGACGCCTTGGCCGGCCATGCGGGTGGCGTCGCGCAATTCCACCGCTTACCGGATGTGTTTGGTGGCGGCGGGGACCTTTGACGCGACCACGACCCTGGCCCCAAAGGCCGACTGGGACTTGGCTGCGGCTGAACTGATCGCCATCGAGGCCGGTGGCGTCTGTTGTGACCACAAGGGACGCGGGTTTATCTATAATCGCGAACTGGCCCAGCAACCCAGCCTGGTCTGCGCCGGGCAGGGCCTCGCGCCATTGATCCTGCACCGGACCTCGCCTATCGATCTGCGACGATAAACGCTCGGAGCGCGCCATGCCCCATAGACAGTTGCTGCACCTGGTGATCGGTGGCGAACTGGAAGACGTCGAAACTGTCAAGTTTCGCGACCTCTCAAAGATCGACTTGGTTGGAGCCTATCCCAGCTATGAAGCCGCCGCCGCCGCATGGCGCGCCAAGGCCCAATCGACGGTGGACAACGCCCTGATGCGCTATTTCATCATCCACGCGCACAAGCTGCTGAACCCCGACGAGGATGGCGATCACCATTGAGTGGCGAAGTGTTGCGGGGTCGGAAGTGAAACACGAAGATCACAAAGAACACGAAGTCCACGAAGGTCGCCCAAATGGCGACGTGGAGGTCACGGCCCGCGCAATTGTCGATTCCGGATTGACCGTGCATCGCGCTCTAGGGCCAGGCCTTCTAGAGTCCGTCTACGAGCATTGCTTGGCTCACGAGCTTACACTGCGCGGTCTCACCGTACGCCGCCAAGTGTCTTTAACCGTCAGCTACCGAGATATTCAGCTTGATGCCGGTTATCGCGTGGACTTGCTGGTCGAAGATGCGGTGATCATCGAAATCAAAGCTGTTGAAGCATTTTCGCGCCTCCACGAGGCGCAATTGCTCACCTATCTGAAGCTGTCGGGATACCGCATAGGCTTCTTGATGAACTTTAATGTTAGCCTTTTCAAAGAAGGCCTTAGACGCTTCGTGCTCTGACTTCGTGGTCTTTGAGTCCTTAGTGTCCTTAGTGTCCTTAGTGTCAGATTCTTGTGGCCGCCGGGGGCGTCTTGACTACTCCCGTTTGACCAATCCATCGGTCAGCACGCGACCCCACATGTTGGAGCGGAAATCGGCCTTGATCGCGGCTTCGTCATAGGCCGGGCTGTCGACCCACTGTAGGAAGCTCTGGCCCTTGGGTTCGCCCTCAGTGAGGTAGCGTTCGAAGGTGTAGTCCAGCACGCCCGTCTTGCCGGCTTTGACGTGCAGGTATTTGAGGGAAAGTTGCTCCAAAGCCTCTCGGATCGGCACGCCCTTGCGGAAGTGCAGATAGAAAACGCTCATGATCCCGGCCCGGTCAGCGCCGGACTTACAGTGCATCAGGGCGGGATATTCGAGGGTTTCGAAGAGCGCCTTGGCCCCATGTACGCGGGCGCGGCTAGGGACCTCTCGTGAGGTGATGGTGAAGTCCACCAAGGTTAGGCCCAGCTTTTCGCAGGCGTCCTTTTCCAGGGCGTGGAAACTGGCATCGAAGCCGCCACGCAGATTGACGATGGTCTTGATGCCGGCCGCCTTCCACTTGGCCAACTGAAAGGGCCAAGGTTGGTTGGTGCG
>JANLPX010000263.1:0-2669 GCA_031367485.1 Alphaproteobacteria bacterium
CGCGCTTGAAGTTTTTCTCTGCGAACAGCTCGGCCAGCAGGGCGCGCTTGCGGGCGCTTTCCACGAAGATGACCTTCTGAGTGACCTTTTCGACGGTGGTGGCCTGGGGCGCGACGGCCACCTTGATCGGGTTGGGGTTAAGCAGCTCGCCAGCCAGCTTGCCGATTTCGGTGGGCATGGTGGCAGAGAAGAATAGGTTCTGGCGATCCTTGGGCAGGTGTTTGACGATCTTACGGATCGGCAAGATGAAGCCCATGTCGAGCATCATATCGGCCTCGTCGAGGACGAAGATTTCGACATTGCCGAGCGAGAACGACTTCTGGTCTAGATGGTCGAGCAGACGGCCGGGGGTGGCGACCAGCACGTCAACGCCCGGGGCCATGGCGCGCATCTGGCCGGCATATTTCACGCCGCCGAACACGATAGCGACCGAAACACCCATATGTTTGCCGTATGTCTTGAAGCTCTCGGCGATCTGGGTGGCCAGCTCGCGGGTCGGCGACAGGACCAGCACCCGGCAGCCGCGGCGGGGTGCAGGTTTGCGGTCATTGGCTAGGCGCTGAAGGATGGGCAGCGCAAAGGCCGCGGTCTTGCCGGTGCCGGTCTGGGCAATGCCCAGCACGTCTTTGCCAGAGAGCACGCCAGGAATGGCTTGAGCTTGGATGGGGGTAGGGGTGGTATAGCCTTCGTCGGCAAGCGCTTTGAGCAGCGTCTTGTCGAGGCCAAGGTCGGTAAATTGAGTCAAAACTCGATCTTTCACAATTGCGCCAAAACCGGCCCGTCGCAGGTTGCGAGGGTCGCGGGGACGCGGGTTTTTGTGGAAAGCCCCCGCGTGGCGGGGCGATCTATGCGATCTCTTCAGGGCGCTCGACAGGCTGGATCTGACATCAGATCCATCACGCGACTGGAACGCCGATAGCGCGGCAAATGCTGCAGCGCAGCGGGGAGATGAGGCTTTACGAGGCGAAAGTCAAGGTAAAGCGCTAGCTTGCATTTTCTGCTGGAGATCGCGATGCAGGGCAAATGATCAAACCCACACTCCTCGTTGCCGCCGCTGCGCTGATCGACACCGATGGCCGCGTGCTGATCGCTCAGCGGCCGCAGGGCAAGCAACTGGCTGGGCTTTGGGAGTTTCCGGGTGGCAAGGTGGAGGTCGGTGAGACGCCGGAAGCCTGCCTGATCCGCGAGCTGGACGAGGAGCTGGGCATTCGCATTACCCACGCCTGCCTGGCTCCGTTTGTGTTTGCCAGCCACAGTTATGAGTCTTTTCACCTGCTGATGCCACTCTACCTGTGTCGTCGATGGGACGGCGTGGTGACCGCCAAGGAACACGCAGGCCTCGCATGGGTAAAACCTTCCAAGCTCAGCGACTATCCGATGCCGCCCGCCGACGCGCCCTTGGTGGCCTGGTTGCGCGATTTGATCTGAGGCGGTTCTTGGGCGATGAGGCCGGAGCGACGGCGGTTGAATACGGCATCCTGGTCGGCGTGCTGAGCTTGGCGTTGGTGGCGATTTTCGGCAATGCGCAGGCGATCTTGCTGCAAGTCATCATCGACGCGGCCAGCAAGGTCGAAGCCGCGACTAACTAGGCGAGCCTAGGATGCAGAGCTTGGACGATTGGCTTGCCGAGCTGATTGAGCGAGCCCAGTTACCGTCAGACTTTGGCGCTGTCGCCAAGCGGATTTGCAGTCCCATTTTATCGCGAATGCAGGAAGCGCGGCGCGAACCGGGCTACCTCGTCGGCCTCTGCGGTGCCCAGGGCAGCGGTAAATCGACCCTATCGCTGGTGCTGGCCGAAATGTTGCGCCGCGCGGGCCTCAGCGTCGCGGTGCTGTCGATTGACGATCTCTACCTGACAAGGGCGCAGAGGCAGAGTTTGGCCTCTGAAGTCCATCCGTTGTTGGCGACTCGCGGGGTGCCGGGAACTCATGATCTGGGGCTGGGGTCGCGGGTCATTACGGCCTTATCCAAGCCGGGGTCTGTCGCGCTGCCCAGGTTCGACAAGGCGGTGGATGACCGGCTCGAACAATCATCTTGGCCCGTGGCTCAGGGGCCGGTCGATGTGATTTTGCTGGAGGGCTGGTGCGTTGGGGCGAGGGCCCAAGCGGCGCAGGACCTGATCCATCCCGTAAATGAGCTTGAGCGCCTAGAGGACCCGGAATTGATTTGGCGCACCTATGTCAATCAGGCTCTGGCCGGACCCTATCGCGGGCTCTTCGACCGGCTGGATTTGTTGGTTCTGTTGGCAGCCCCAAGCTTCGATGTCGTGCTGGCTTGGCGCCAAGAGCAAGAGGCCAAGCTGCGCGCCGCGGTCGCCAAAGGTCCTAACGTCATGGGCGACGAAGCGGTGGTTCGCTTCGTCGCCCACTATGAGCGGATCACCCGCTGGATCTTGCAGGAGATGCCGAGCCGGGCGGACATCGTATTCCGCCTGGATGAGCAACGTCGCCCGATTTAGACGGTCGTTGGCATCCCGCCGCCGGCCAGGAAGTCCATCTTGCCTAACGGCAGACCCTTGCTGCGCAGGTGTGCGTAGGCCGTTGTCACGTGGAACATGAAATTGGCTTGGGCAAACTGGAACAGGAAATTGGGGGGCGTGAAGGTCAGCTTGCCACCGGGCATTGGCAGCTCGATGGTTTCGCCGGACCGCGCGTTCACTTGCTCAGCCG
>JANLPX010000288.1:0-1961 GCA_031367485.1 Alphaproteobacteria bacterium
CGGCTGACGGTGCCGATGGCGCTGAGCGCGTGATCAACCATCGGAATTTTATCGGCGGCCAGTTCAACAACTGTGGCCACGCCTAGCGCGATGAGTGCGCCGCTAGAGGCCAACCAAGCGAAGGCACCATTGAGGTTCACGCCGAACAGACCGAACCGTGCGGCCAGCGCCAGCATCAAGAGTGGCAGGAATGTGCGCAGGCCAGTGGCGGCGGCGAGGCCAAGGCCTAGGAAGGCCAACAGGATCCAGGATGGCATCAGGAAGCTCCTAAGCGAGGCATACCGGCCACATGGTTCAGACGCGACCAGCTTCTAGCATAGGCCGACGCGCCTGGGCGGGCGAGGGAAAGCGATGTGGTCCACCGGACTTCAGCCAGCGTGGCGTCGCGCCAGCAACCGGCGACGGTTTTGGTAAGTGTGGTTGCGGTGGCTGCATCGATGCGGGCGTGGAAGTCGACCTCTAGAGCGTCCCGCTCGGCGGCGATCAGGGCGTGGGCGGCGGGGTAGTCGGCGAGGGCCAGGCGGTGCAGGCGCTCATGCTGCCACCAGAGGCTCGAGTTGTCGTATCGGTCGGTGGGGGTCGAGCCATGAGGCGGCAGTTCGGTCTCGAATAGCACGGGTTTGAAGAGGCTGAGGCAGGGCGCAGACGTGCCCGTCACCCAATGGACGGTGCGACCAGCGGCGATCTCGCTGACCATGGAGCCGACTGATTGGCTGCGGCGGGCACCTGGGGCGGCATGCATGCAGATGGTGCGGCCGGTGGTGTTGGCGGGCGACCAGTCGGGCGTTTCGCCATGGTCGCGTAGAATGGCCATCATGGCGGCGGCGGTGAGGTTTGAACCTGCGCGGGCGAGCAGGTCTTGGCCCCTGGCGCAGCGACCACGTCCGAAACTGACGGCGTCGCGGGCTTCGTCGATCAGGTGATGGGCGACGTCGAAATTGGCTGGGTCTGGTGCTTGCGCGTGGAGGGCTGGGCTGATGGCGTCATAGTCTGGGCCGATGCTATAGGCGTTGGAGAGGGCGCGGCGGTCGTTGACTTGTTGCACGACCCATTGGCGTCCGACGGTTTCGAGCACATAGGCCTCAGCCGCGTCGGCGATGATGAAGCCGTTCTGGTAGTAGAAGCGACCCAAGTGGCCACAGTCGCCGCCCTGGCCGTAATGCTCCAGCAACTCGATGATCACGGCCACGGCGGCCTTGGCGGAGGCGGCGCGTTCGAGGGCTAGTCGGACGAGGTCCATGCCGGTGAGGGCGGCCTTCCGCTGGGCAGGCGTCTTGGCGTGCAGGGCCTCATTGCCGATGACGACGCCGTGGCTATTGGCCCCCATCTCTGCCCCCCACATCCAGAACGGGCGGCTGATCAGGACCGGGAGGGTCTCGGCGACGTCTGGGATGGTGATGTAGGTGAGCTTGAGGTCGCCGCCGGCTTTGCGCGGCGGGTGCATCTCCAACACCTGGGCCTCATTGCGCTCGCGGTCGCTGTTCTTGGCGAACAAGGTGGCGCGGCGGGGGGAGGCCAGGGCTACGAGGGTGTCACACATGGGGGGAGTTTAGCGGGATCATATCGGCTGTCGAACCTCCACTTGACTTGAGGCGCTTAGAGCGACCACAACACTTATAGGTGAGCTGCGGGCTGGCGGCGGAAAATGGCGCTCACCTTTGGTCCCGTAGCGCATGGCGCGCGGGTTGCGCCTTCCTGTGACATCTTTGGATACTCAAATGACGTCTTCCAACGCGCTTTGGCGCGATCCGCAATTTGCGCGCCTGTGGGCGGCGCAGGCGATTTCAAGTTTTGGCGCACGGATCACTCGTGAGGGGCTGCCGATCTTGGCGGTGACGACCTTGCTTGCACCACCGGCCGCGCTAGGTGTGCTGGCAGCGATTGCTGGCGGGGTCTCGCTGGTGATGGGATTGGGCGCGGGTGGAGCGGTGGATCGCCGGTCACGGCGACCGATCCTGATT
>JANLPX010000210.1:0-3510 GCA_031367485.1 Alphaproteobacteria bacterium
TGGATGCCAAGGTCAGCTTTGATAGCAATGCGCTGTTCCGTCATCCTGACATCGTAGCCCTGCGTGACGAAAGCGAGGAAGACGCCAAAGAGATCGAGGCGTCGAAGTTCGACCTCTCTTATATTGCCCTCGACGGTGAAATCGGCTGCATGGTCAATGGCGCGGGTCTGGCCATGGCGACTATGGATATCATCAAGCTCTACGGGGCTGAGCCCGCCAACTTCCTCGATGTCGGCGGCGGAGCCGATGAAGCCAAGGTCACCGCAGCCTTTAAGATCATTATGGCCGACCCCAATGTGAAGGGCATCCTGGTCAACATCTTCGGCGGCATTGCCCGCTGTGACACCCTGGCCAATGGGGTGGTCGCGGCGGTGAAGCAGGTGGGGTTAGCTGTCCCGCTTGTGGTGCGCCTCGAGGGCACGAATGCCGAGCTGGGCAAGAAGATTATCAACGAGAGCGGTCTGGACGTGATTGCCGCCAACGACCTTTCTGACGGTGCCGAAAAAATTGTAAAAGCCGTGCGGGAGCGTGCCTAATGTCCATCCTGATCGGCAAACATACCCGGGTGATCTGCCAGGGCATTACGGGTGCTCAAGGCACATTCCATTCGGAACAGGCCATTGCCTATGGCACCCAAATGGTCGGCGGTGTCACGCCAGGTAAGGGCGGAACCACCCATATCGGCCTCCCAGTGTTCGACACTGTGGGCGAGGCAGCGCGGCAAACCGGCGCGGATGCCAGTGTGATCTACGTGCCACCGCCGTTTGCGGCAGACTCGATCCTGGAAGCCATCGAAGCTGGAATTCCCCTGGTGTGTTGCATCACCGAAGGCATTCCGGTCAGTGACATGATCAAGGTCAAGCGCGCCCTGTCGGGCTCCAAGACCCGCCTGATTGGTCCCAATTGCCCGGGCGTTCTGACGCCAGAGCAGTGCAAAATCGGCATCATGCCGGGAAACATCTTTCGCAAGGGCTCTGTGGGCGTCGTGTCACGCTCAGGGACGCTCACCTACGAAGCTGTGTTCCAAACAACCCAGGTGGGCCTCGGCCAAACCACAGCGGTCGGCATCGGCGGCGACCCAGTCAAGGGTACCGAGTTTATCGACATCCTGGACATGTTTTTGAAGGACCCAGAGACGGAATCCATCATCATGATCGGTGAGATTGGCGGGTCAGCCGAAGAAGACGCCGCCGAGTTCATAAAGAATTCAGCAACCAAGAAGCCTATGGTGGGGTTCATTGCAGGACGCACCGCGCCGCCCGGTCGGCGCATGGGTCACGCAGGCGCGATCATCTCTGGCGGCAAAGGCGGCGCTGAAGACAAGATCGCGGCGATGGAGGCAGCGGGTATCCGGGTGTCGCCCTCGCCGGCCAAGCTGGGAGAAACCTTGCTGGACGTTCTGAAGAATTCATAAGGCGTAAAATTCAAGCGTAGGGCGGTCCGCGCTCAGCTCCTTCCATGAAGCGCCGCGGTCCCCTCGGGAAGCGGAAAACATGGCCGACGACGCAGGACTGATCAACGAACTGATGGCGGAAACCTCGTTCCTCTATGGGGGGAATGCGACTTTTGTTGAAGGTCTCTATGCCAAGTGGGCAAGTGATCCCAATACTGTAGAACCCTCCTGGCGGGCGTTCTTTGCCACCTTGTTGGACCGCCCAGAGGAGGCTACGGCCGCCGCTGGTAAACCCTCCTGGACCCAGAAGGCACCACCCCTAGCGCGACCCGATTGGCTGTCGGCCCTTGACGGCATGTGGCCGGCGGTCGAGGCCAAGCTCGGTGCCAAAGTGGCCGAGCGTGCCGCCCCGCAGGCGACGACTGAGAATGTTCGCGCCGCAACCTTGGACTCGCTGCGCGCCGTCATGATGATCCGCGCCTACCGCATGCGTGGCCATCTGCGGGCAAATCTCGACCCCCTTGGCATCGCGATACCAGAGGGCGACGCAACCGAGCTTGACCCCGCCTCCTACGGTTTCACCGAGGCGGACTATGATCGGCCGATCTTTTTGGACTTTGTTTTGGGTCTGGAAACCGGGACAATTCGTGAGATCCTGGCGATCCTAACCCGGACCTACTGCGCGAGCATTGGCGTGCAGTACATGCACATCACCGATCCAGCTCAGAAAGCCTGGTTGCAGGGTCGGATTGAGGGTCGCGACAAAGAGTATGTGTTCACCAAGGAAGGCAAGATCGCCATCCTGAAGAAGCTGATCGAGACCGAAGGCTTCGAGCGGTTCCTGCACAAACGCTTCCCTGGCACTAAGCGGTTCGGACTGGACGGTGGCGAGGCTATGGTCCCGGCCCTGGAACAGATCATCAAGCGTGGCGGTGCGCTGGGGGTCAAAGACATCATCATCGGCATGCCGCACCGGGGCCGGTTGAACGTCTTGGCCGCCGTCATGAACAAGCCCTACCAGGTGATTTTCCACGAGTTTCAGGGCGGCACCAGCCTACCAACCGACGTCGAAGGTTCGGGCGATGTGAAGTACCATATGGGCGCGTCTTCGGACCGCGCCTTTGACGGAAATTCGGTCCACCTGTCGCTTACAGCAAATCCATCTCACCTTGAAATCGTCAATCCCGTAGTTTTAGGCAAAGCGCGCGCCAAGCAAGCCTTCGAACTGCGCGGGAAGCCCCTGCAAAGCCGCGGTCAGGTGCTGCCCCTGCTAATGCACGGCGACGCGGCCTTTGCCGGACAGGGCGTCGTGGCTGAGTGCTTCGCGATCTCGGGAACCAAGGGCTATCGCACCGGCGGTGCCATCCACTTCATCGTCAACAACCAGATCGGGTTTACGACGGCACCGAAATTCTCACGTTCGTCGCCCTATCCCTCAGATGTCGCTTTGATGGTTGAGGCCCCGATCTTTCACGTCAACGGTGATGATCCTGAGGCCGTTACCCACGTTGCCCGCGTGGCCACCGAGTTCCGCCAGCAATTTGGCAAGGACGTGGTCATCGACATGTTCTGCTATCGCCGGTTCGGGCATAATGAGGGCGACGACCCGACCATGACCTCGCCCTTGATGTACGCCAAGATCAAGGACCATCCGAGCACACGTGAGCTTTATACCCGCCAACTGATCAATGAGGGTGTTGCGTCGCAAGCCGATATTGACGGCTGGATTGCCGAGTTTGAGCAGTTTCTCGACAGCGAGTTCGACGCGGGCAAACTCTATCAGGCCAACAAAGCCGATTGGCTTGATGGGGCGTGGTCTGGGCTGGCGTTGCCAGAGTCAGACGAGCGTCGCGGCGACACCTCAGTGCCCATGCAAAAGCTGGTGGATTTCGGTCAGAAAATGACGGCAATTCCTACCGGCTTCGACATCCATAAAAACGTCAAGCGCGTGGTTGAGAACCGCAGAGCTGCCATTGATAGCGGCGAGGGTTTAGACTGGGCGACCGCAGAACATCTGGCTTTTGCGGGCCTTCTGGACGAAGGCTTTCCCGTTCGATTGGCGGGGCAAGACACCGTTCGCGGGACCTTCACCCAGCGCCATTGCGACCTGATCGATC
>JANLPX010000291.1:0-2368 GCA_031367485.1 Alphaproteobacteria bacterium
GATGTCACGGGGACGCAACTGCTCAGCGATCAAGCGCACGACGGTCTCGCCAGACGCTACCGCATAGGCATCACGGGTCAGGTAAGGCGCGGGCAGCGAGGCCGACAGCGGCAGAGCCAAGCCGATGGCTTCTGACACGCAGGCCATGGTGTTGGCGGTGAACTGACCGCCACAGGCCCCGTCCGACGGGCAAGCATGTTGTTCCAGACTGCACAGATCTTCCAGGCTCATCCGGCCAGCCGAGTGCATGCCGACGCCTTCGAACACGTCCACCACCGTGACGTCCCTGCCCTGCCATTGGCCCGGCAGGATCGAACCGCCATAGAGAAACACCGACGGCACATTCAGCCGCAACATCGCCATCATCATGCCCGGCAGCGACTTGTCGCAACCGGCCAAGCCCACCAACGCGTCATAGCCGTGCCCGCGCATGGTCAGCTCCACAGAGTCGGCAATCAGGTCGCGGCTGACTAGGGAAGACCGCATCCCCTCATGGCCCATGGCGATACCGTCAGTGACGGTGATGGTGCAAAACTCGCGCGGCGTACCCCCGGCCTTCTTGACCCCCTCGGAAACCGCATGTGCTTGGCGCATCAGGGCCGTGTTGCAAGGTGCGGCCTCATTCCAGCAGGACGCCACGCCCACGAACGGCTGAGCAATCTCGCGGCTGCCAAGACCCATGGCATAGTAATACGAACGGTGCGGCGCACGGGCTGGGCCCTCGGTCACATGGCGGCTGGGCAGATTGGACTTATCCCAGCTACCATCAGGCTTGCGGGTCATGATAGGCCTCCACTCTTCTACGAACCGCGAGCGTCAACTTATGGCATCCCTTCTCCCCTTGCGGGAGAAGTTGGCCTTGCGGAGCAAGGTCGGATGAGGGGTCGCGCTCCCACATCCAATCAAGTGCCGGCCGCCAAATCTGAGAGTTCTGAGAGACCCCTCATCCGTCACGCCTTCGCGCGACACCTTCTCCCGCAAGGGGAGAAGGTCGGTGACCATAGCCGCAGCCTTTGCTCGAGACGCTCGCGTGCTCTAAATCTGAAACTGCGCCATCCCTAGCGGGCGAGCTTCACGGTGCCAAGAGTGCGAACCATGAGCCTCAGTTTCACCAAGCGACTGCGCGGGCCGATAATAGCCGGCGAGATCACCACCAGCATCCGCATCTGGCTGCGCCCCAGGGTCAAGATCGGCGGGCGCTATCCGCTCGCCGGCGGCTATGTCGAGGTCACCGCGCTGACGGAAATCGACCTCGCCGATGTGACCGATGACATGGCCCGCGAGTCCGGCTTCAACGACCTCGACGACCTGCTCGGGGTCGCCAAACACAGTCTCGGCGAGCGGGTATTCCTTGTGACCTTTGAATATCTCGCCCTAGGGTGACTCCAAAAGCGGGAGGGAACCCAATTGAGCTTCAAACAAATCCTCTATGAGGTGAGCGACGGCATCGGCGTCATCACCCTCAATCGCCCGGCCTATCGCAACGCCCAAGACTATCTGATGCTCGATGAGATCGATCAGGCCTTCGACAAGGCCAAGATCGACCCCGCCGTCCGCGTGGTCATCGTGCGCGGTGCGGGCGGGGTGTTCTCCACCGGCCATGACCTCGGCACTGACGAGAGCAAGGCCTACCGCAAGGCGCTAGGAGCCAAGCCAGGCATCGAGACCTATGACCAATTCAAGCACTACAATCTCGACCTGCTGCTAAAATGGCGAAACTTCCCTAAGCCCACCATCGCCATGGTGCAGGGCTACTGCATCTATGCCGGCTGGATGCTGGCCGCCGCCATGGACGTGGTGTTCGCCCACGAGAATGCAGAGTTCCTGCCCGGCTTCGTGGAATACATGTCCATCCCCTGGGACATCGGCATCCGCCGCGCCAAGGAGATCGTCTTTGAGAGCCGGTTCATCTCCGCCGCCGAGGCCGCGCAATACGGTCTCGTCAATCGCGTGCTCAGCGCCAATGATTTCGAGCGCGAAACCTTCGCCTATGCCCGCCGCGTTGCCGAAAACAGTCCTGAAGCCCTGCGCATGGCCAAGATCCAAATGACCAAGGCCCAAGACGCCCAAGGTTTCACTGGGGCCGTCGAAGACAGCCTCGGCGACTATGTAGCCATGATGTACATGCCCGGCGGCGAAATGCGCGTTGAAGGCGTCAACCGCCTGATGACCGTTGACCTGGCCGTGCGCGGCCGTCGCGGCGAGCGTTTCGGGCTAACCTCACCTACCCCATCGGAGACGAAACCCACGTGACCACCCCCTTCCAAGCCCTGCGCCTGCACAAGACCGAGACCGGCCAGGAAGCCAAGATCGAGACCCTCACCCTCGCCGACCTGATGGAAGGTGACGTCACCGTCGCCGTCAGCCA
>JANLPX010000369.1:0-3032 GCA_031367485.1 Alphaproteobacteria bacterium
ACGGGGTTGGATTGGCGTTGTTGGTTGCGGTCGCATTGGTTGGCGATATTAGGCTAGGTGCTCGGCGTTGGCTGGACTTGGGACCACTTGGCAGCTTTCAGCCCTCAGAAATCATGAAGATCGGCCTCGTCTTGGCGCTCGGTCGATTTTATCACGGCATCTCGGCCGATAGCGCGCGGCTGTCTTGGTGGTTACTGATTCCCGCCGTCATGATTGGCATCCCGGTCCTGTTGGTGGCCCGACAACCCGATCTCGGAACGGCTGTACTGCTGTCGCTAACGGGTCTCTCGGTTGTGGTGCTTGCTGGCCTATCATGGCGCTTGATAGCCGCAGGTGTGGTGGCGGTGGGGGCTGCGGCTATTCCGATGTTCCTGTTTGTGCTGCATGACTATCAGCGCGACCGCATTCTGACGTTTCTGCATCCTGAAAATGACCCGTCGGGTTCCGGCTATCACATTCTGCAATCCAAGATCGCTCTCGGTTCGGGCGGACTATTGGGTAAGGGGTATGGTCTTGGTTCTCAGAGCCAGTTGAACTTCTTGCCGGAAAAGCAAACCGATTTCATTTTCGCAACCTTGGCCGAGGAGTTCGGATTTGCCGGCTGTTTCTCGATCTTGTTTCTCTATGCGGTGATCATCTTCATGGCGCTTAGGATATCGTCCCTAGCCCACTCCCACTTTGGGCGACTGTCGGCGGCAGGGGTTACAGCGACCTTTGCCTTTTACGTATTGATCAATGGGGCGATGGTCATGGGCTTGGCACCGGTTGTCGGCGTTCCCATGCCCCTGCTGTCCTATGGTGGCACCGTGATGTTGACGGTGATGATCGGATTTGGCTTGGTTCAGGCCGTGAGAGTGCACCGCTATTCCGAAGTGACCAGCGGCAAGGGTGCCTTGCTCTAGAGGAGAATACCCATGCTGGAATTCAGAACCCTCAATACCGGCGCCGCAAAGCTGCGCTGCGCCCTGGAGGGAACGGGTCCGCTGGTCATCATGGTGCATGGCTTTCCAGAGTCTTGGTATTCCTGGCGTCATCAGATCGGGCCGATCGCCGCGGCGGGCTTCACCGCTTGCGCCATTGATGTGCGCGGCTATGGCGGGTCCGATAAGCCTGAACCCGTGTCGGCCTATGGGCTTGAACAGATCGTCGGCGACCTGGTCGGGCTGGCTGACACCTTGCAACCAGGTCAGCCGGCCGTGTTGCTGGGCCATGACTGGGGCGCACCGATTGTTTGGAACGCGGCCCTGACCCGTCCCGATAAATTTCGCGCGGTTGGTGCGCTGTCTGTCGCTTATATGGGATTAGGAGAGAGACCGTTTTCCGCCTATTTCCACGACCTATTCACGGCCAAGAATCGATTCTTCTATCAAGCTTATTTCCAGGCTGAAGGGGTCGCCGAGGCTGAGGCGGAAGCTGATATTGGCGGTTTCCTGCGCAAGTTTGTCTATGCGATTTCCGGCGATGCGCCAGATGGAACCTGGCCGATGAATAAGACGGCGTCGGATGACCTGCTGACCGGCCTCGTCGATCCCACCCCCTTTCCAGATTGGCTGACGGAGGCCGACCTCGACTATTACGTAAGTCAGTTTGAGCAGTCAGGGCTTCGCGGACCCATCAACCGTTACCGCAACCATGAAGCCGACTTTGATTGGCAGAGCCAGTTTCGAGGTCGCAAGATTGAGCAGCCGGCTTTGTTCATCTCGGGCACGCGCGACATGGCCTATAATATGTTCGGCGGCCCTGACCCTTTGCCGATCATGCGCCAACACGTGACCAACTTGCAGGTCGCTGAGATCCTGGAGGGCTGTGGGCACTGGACCCAGCAAGAACGCCCCGATGAGGTGAACGCGCTTCTGATCCCTTGGTTAAAGGGGCTTTAGACCGCGAAGGCCTGGTCGGTCGCTCGCACGAGCCCATCGACAATCCCCGGCTCGGTTGAAGCGTGACCCGCGTCCCAGACCACATCGAACCGTGCCTCGGGCCACGCTGATTTCAAAGACCATGCCGTGGCCATAGGTGTGACGACGTCAAAGCGACCTTGAACGATCCAACCGGGAATGTGGCGGATTTTGTCAATGTTATTCAATAGCCAGCCGTCTTCGTCGAAGAAGCCTTTGTTGGCGAAGAAGTGACATTCGATCCGGGCAAAGGCGATGGCGAATTCGACCTCGTTGAACTTGGAGGGCCGCGCTTCAGGGCCACGTATCGAAATGGTGTCGCCTTCCCATTGGCTCCAGGCTGCGGCAGCCTCGGCTTGTACAGCGCGATCGGGGTGGGTCAGGCGTCGGTGATAGGCAGCCATCAGGTCGCCCTGCTCTTCGACCGGGATGGGCACTAAAAAACGTTGCCAAGCATCAGGGAAGATCATCGAAGCCCCGTCTTGGTAAAACCATTTCACCTCGCGCTCGGTTAGCAGGAATATGCCACGCAGCACGAGAGACTCGACCCGAGCAGGATGTTTGATGGCGTAGGCGAGCGCCAGGGTCGAACCCCAAGACCCCCCGAACACGCACCATTTTTCAATGCCCAGATGGACGCGAAGACGTTCGATATCTTCAATCAGCGACCAGGTCGTGTTGTCTTCGAGTGAGGCGTTGGGCCGCGACTTGCCGCAGCCTCGTTGGTCGAACAGAACCATCGTCCATTTGTCGGGATCAAAATAGCGACGCATGGTCGGGTTGACTGCCCCGCCGGGGCCGCCGTGCAGGATGACGCAAGGCTTGCCGTTTGTGTTGCCGCAAACCTCATAGAAGATTTCGTGTGGTCCGTCGGTGGGCATAAGCCCTTGATCGAAAGGTTCGCACTCCCGGAAAAGTCCGCGACGATAGGCAGTGGAAGAGATGCCGGGAGAGGGGGTGGTGCGTTCCATGCCGCCTATTAGAGCCTTGGAGCCAAAACAGGAAAGGTTTTGCGCCTAGCTGGGGAACTTCCGCCTCATCCAGTCGATAATCAGCTTGTTGACCTCCTCGGGCTTCTCCTGCTGAGTCCAATGGCCGCTACCCAAGATCAACGCCTTCTCCAGGATTTCAACG
>JANLPX010000417.1:0-1841 GCA_031367485.1 Alphaproteobacteria bacterium
ACCATGGCGATGATCAGGATGATGTACCAGTCGGGTTTCAGGCGGGAGAGAAAGGTGGGCAACTAGACGACCTTCTCAGTATCAACCCGCATGCCCCGCGCGTCTGGCTCCCGGACAAGCGCCGGGCGCTTTCCGGGATGAAAACACATTTGGATCACGCATCCACCAGGAACGAGAGTTGGCGTTCGGCGGCGTCGTTGCGGCCTTCGGCGATTTCGCGGTCGAGCAGGCGGGTGGGGTAGTCGCCGGTGAAATAGTGGTCGGTGAATTGGGGTTCCGCGGCGTTGCGAGGGCCAGCATCCATGGCCCAGTAGAGGCCGTCTACCGAGAGGTAGCCCATGGAGTCGACGTTCAAGAACTTGGCGATTTCTTCAACGGTATGGGTAGCGGCCAGCAGCTTCTCGCGGTCAGGCATGTCGACCCCGTAGAAGTCGGGCCATTTCAGCGGCGGGGATGCGGAGCGTAGGTGAACCTCTGCGGCCCCGGCATCGCGCACCATCTTGACGAACCGCACAGCCGTGGTGCCGCGCACGATGCTGTCGTCGATCAACATTACCCGTTTACCGGCCAAGACCGAGCGATTGGGCGAGAGCTTCATACGCACGCCCATATCCCGCGCACCTTGGGTCGGCAGAATGAAGGTGCGGCCCACATAGTGGTTGCGGATGATACCCATCTCAAACGGGATACCGGTTTCCTGGGCATAGCCGAGGGCCGAGGGCACGCCGGAGTCTGGCACCGGCACAATGACGTCGACCGGAGCATGGCACTCTTGAGCCAGCCTCCGGCCCATGCGTTTTCGAACCTCATAGACAGAGCGGCCGTTCACCACGGAGTCTGGCCTGGCGAAATAGACATATTCCCAGATGCAGGGGCGAGCCTTGGCGGCGGGGAAGGGCCGAAGGCTCTCGATGCCGTTGTGGTCGATCACGACCATCTCGCCATGCTCAATGTCGCGCACGAACCGGGCACCGATGATGTCCAGTGCGCAGGTTTCAGAGGCCAGGACCGGGTGTCCGTCGAGATCGCCCAGCACCAAGGGGCGAATGCCCAGAGGGTCGCGGATGCCGATAAGCTTTTTGTTGGTCAGCGCCACCAGGGCATAACCACCCTCGATCTGGCTGAGCACGTCGATGAAGCGATCAACGAGCTTGGCCCGCCGTGACCGGGCTAGAAGATGCAGGATGACCTCAGAGTCGGAGGTGGATTGGAAGATGCTGCCATCGGCCACCAGTTGCTGACGCAAGGTCAGGAAGTTGGTGAGATTGCCGTTGTGAGCAATTGCGACGCCGCCTTGGTCGAGATCAGCGAACATCGGTTGAACATTGCGGATGAAGCTGCCGCCGGCGGTGGAATAGCGGGTGTGGCCGATGGCCGATTGGCCGGGCAGGCGGCTGGTCAGATCGTTGCCAGCGAAACTGTCCCCGACATAGCCCATGTGGCGTTCAGTGTGGAAACCTTGGCCATCGAAGCTGACGATGCCGCACGCTTCTTGCCCGCGATGCTGCAGGGCGTGGAGACCCAGAGCGGTGAGGACCGAGGCCTCAGGCGTATCGAACACGCCGAACACGCCGCATTCTAGGCGAGGCGCGTCATCGTCCGGATCTCGAGGGGACCATCGATCCGGAAAGGTCGTCATCTGGATTTCTCCACCAAGTCGTCGATTCCGTCACGATTGCGGGCGTCATAGCCCTCGGAACCGCCAGAGTCACGTTCGGGCTTCGCAGAACCGTCACGAACCGCGCCTTCGAGTACGGGTTTAAGTCGGCCAGCCAAGTCCAAACCCTTGGGTGCCAAGGATTTCAACAGCGCGCCGGCCGAGGCCGTCATCGGGTAGAAGG
>JANLPX010000421.1:0-6815 GCA_031367485.1 Alphaproteobacteria bacterium
CGCCGCGATGATAGGCGGCGCGCACACTGTCGGCGTCCCCATGGGCAAGCGCGCGCTCGATGGCGTCGGTGGTCCATTTGCCCGACTCATTGAGCAGTGTGCTGGCGGTTGACCGGAAACCGTGCGCGGTCATTTCATCGCCGCCATAGCCCAGACGCCGAAGCGCGGCGTTCAGGGTGTTTTCCGACATTGGCCGCAACCCCGTCCTGACCGACGGAAACACATAACGCCCGTCGCCCGTCAGCTGTTGAGTGTCGGTCAGGATCGCGACAGCTTGCCGCGACAGGGGCACGACGTGCTCACGGTTCATCTTCATTCGGCTGCTAGGGATGCGCCAGATGGCTGTCTCCAGGTCGATCTCAGACCATTCGGCCCGACGCAGCTCGCCAGGGCGTACGAACACATGCGGTGCCAAGCGTAACGCCCATTGAGTTGTCGGGTGCCCATCGAAGCCCTGGATCGCGCGAAGCAACCCACCGACACCAACCGGGTCAATGATCGCGGAATGATGCTTGACCACCGGCGAAACCAAAGCGCCCTGGAGATCAGCGGCCACATTGTGCCGTGCGCGCGTTGTGGCAACTGCGAAGCGGAACACCCGACCTGAAAATGCCAACATACGCTTGGCGGTCTCATAGCGACCCGCCAGCTCCACGCGCTTTAGGACCGCGAGCAATTCATAGGGTTCGATCTCAGAGATTGGTCGTTGTCCAATCGCCGGTTCCAGCTGACGTAGCAGCCAGCGAGCCTTGTCCATGGTGATCCCCTTCAGGCCTTCCCGTTCCCGCTTGGCGATGAACTCTTCGGCCACGGCCTTGAAGGTGTTCGCAGCACTGACCGAAGTGGCGATGGCATCGCGCTTCTTTTCGAAGGTCGGGTTCAAGCCGTTGGCGAGTTGCTTGCGCGCGTCATCACGTCGCTTGCGAGCTTCTTTCAGGCCAACATCGGGGAACACCCCGATGGAAAGCTGCTGCTCTTTGCCAAGGTAGCGATACTTGAAACGCCAGAGCTTCCCGCCCGATGGCTTCACAATCAGGAGCAATCCGCCCTCGTCAAAGAGCTTGTATTGCGCGTTTGCCGCCTTGGCGGCACGGACTGAGGCGTCAGATAGGGCCATAGCTGGGGGTCACTCCAAACCAAGTGTTTCGCCAACGCCCCCAAAGTGACCCCCAGAATCACCCGATCAGCGGCGAACACTGGCGACCGTCAGTGACGCTCACACCCAACATATAGCTGATTTTCCTGGAGTTTTCCACCCATTCGCGCACATCAGCGATCAGGTAAATGGTGCCCCGGGTCGGACTCGAACCGACACACCTTGCGGTACTGGATTTTGAGTCCAGCGCGTCTACCAATTCCACCACCGGGGCAACGCGGGTCTCGACTAATACGGGACGGCGAACCGCACAAGCCTTTCGCCTCGACCTTGCCACATCTTACTGATAATCAGTCGCAAATGGGAACGATTGCGCCGCCTATTCGCCTCAGCACCGCCAAGGTTGGCGATAAGGGCATCATCACCGATGTGCGCGCTGAGGGCACCTTGGCCGAGCATGGGGTTGAGGCCAGTGAGTTGCAGCGCCGCCTATTGGAGTTCGGCTTCGTTGAGGGCGCGCATGTCGAGGTGATCCACGAAGGCGCCATCGGGGGTGACCCCATTGCCGTGCGGCTGGACGATATGCGCGTGGCCCTGCGCCGCCGCGATGCCGATGAAGTGCTGTTTGTGCTGGACCGCACATGACCGCTGCAACAATGGCACCGGCCTTGGTCGCGCTAGTCGGTAATCCCAATTGCGGCAAGACGGCGCTGTTCAACGCGCTGACCGGCGCGCACCAAAAGGTCGCCAACTATGCTGGCGTTACGGTGGAGCGCAAAGAGGGTCTGATCACCACACCAGCCGGTCGTCAGATCCATGTGCTCGACCTGCCCGGCACCTATAGCCTGCGGGCCCGTAGCCCCGATGAGATGGTCACGCGCGACGCGGTGCTGGGCCGCCTGACCGGTGAGAACCCGCCCGATGTGATCGTGTGTGTCGCCGATGCCACCAATCTGCGGCTGGTGCTGCGGCTGATCTTGGAGCTGAAGGCCGTAGGTCGCCCGCTGGTGCTGGCGCTCAATATGTACGACATCGCCCAGCGACAGGGCCTGCGCATCGACATCGAGGGCCTGAGCCGCGAGATCGGTGCCCCCATCGTCACCACCGTGGCCACCCGCAAGCGCGGCATTGATGAGCTGATCGCCCAAGTCGACGCCGTGGCCCATGATCTGGCGCGGGTAAGCCCGGATAACTGGCATGAGCTGAACGCCGCGCAGATCCGCGACGCGCACCGGGAAGCCCAGCGGATCATGCGTGCCTATGTCCGCCCGCCCGAGCGCCCCGACACCCTGACAGGCAAGATCGACGGGGTGCTTCTGCATCCGGTCTGGGGGCTAAGCATCCTCAGCGTGCTGTTGCTAGTGATGTTCCAGGCGGTATTTACCGGGGCGACACCGGCGATGGACCTGATCAATCTAGGCTTTGAGGGCTTGGGTGGATTGGTGGGGCAAATCCTGCCGCCGGGCTGGTTCAGGGATCTGATCGTGGATGGGGTGATTGCCGGGGTCGGCAGTGTGCTGGTCTTCCTGCCGCAAATCCTGATCCTGTTTCTGTTCATCATTATGCTGGAAGATTCAGGCTACATGGCCCGCGCGGCGTTCTTGATGGACCGCATCATGGGTGGGGCGGGGCTGCATGGCCGCGCCTTTATCCCCCTGCTCTCCAGCTTTGCTTGCGCCATTCCGGGGATCATGTCGACGCGGGTAATCGATTCCAAACGCGACCGCCTGACCACCATATTGGTCGCCCCGCTGATGACCTGCTCGGCGCGCATCCCGGTCTATACCCTGATCATCGGGGCGATGATCCCGCACCGCACGCTGTGGGGGTTTGTCAGTCTGCAGGGCCTGGTGATGTTTGGCCTCTATGCCAGTGGCATTGTCTCGGCGCTCGGCGTCTCGTTCGTGCTGCGCAGGTTCTTTTGGCGAGGTCAGACTGAGCCGTTCATGATGGAGCTGCCCACCTATCGTCGGCCTGAGCCGATCAATGTGGCGCGCAGTCTGTGGATGCGGGCCAAGATTTTCATCAATCGCGCCGGTCGGATCATCTTGCCGCTGACGGTGTTGGTCTGGCTTGTCTCCACCTATCCGGCGGCCCCGGTAGGCACTGTGGGCCCGGCCATCGACTATAGCTTCGCCGGCACCATCGGCCGCGCCATTGCGCCGGTCTTCGCCCCTATCGGCTTCAACTGGCAGATGACCGTGGCCCTGATCCCCGGCATGGCGGCCCGCGAGGTGGCGGTGGCCGCACTCGGCACCGTCTATGCCGTGGGCGGCGACGGGTCGAACCTCGCGGCCACCTTGGCCAGCCAGTGGTCCCTGGCTTCGGGCTTGGCCTTTCTGGCGTGGTACGTGTTTGCGCCGCAATGCGTGGCGACCCTGGGCGTCGTGAAGCGCGAGACCAACAGCTGGCTCTGGCCGACCGTGATGTTTGGCTACATGGTGGCGCTGGCCTATGGCGCGGCGTTTGTAGTGTACCAAGGGGCCAAGGCGCTGGGCTGGGCCTGATTCCACCCCCACCGCTCACCCTGGCGGAGGTTGGGTAATCCCACTCGCCCGACACGCACCTCTGCAACACCTGATAGGGGAAATCAGTTGGCCCCTAACCCAGACTGGCGTTCTATGCCCCACGGGTTCGGCGAAAGCCGATGGGAGGCTATTATGCGCGTTCGATTGGTTTCATGTGTTTTGGCGTTGGGCGTGAGCTTTGGGCTGGCTGGAACGGCGTTGGCTCAAAAGGACGGCCCACCTCGTATGAGCGCAGCAGTTATCTTGCCTGCAGACTCCGGTGCCCAGCTTTACGATCTCGCACGTCGACTCCAGAACTTGGAGCAAAAACTGTCCTGGCGGACTGATGACACCGCGAAGCAACAGCTAGCCCAAGTGCGAGCCCTTCGGGATATCGTTCTAGGAACAATTCCTCCCACCGAAGTAGAGTTCAACAGGATCGCTTCGGAAATCGCGCGCCTGGAGTTCGCACTTTCGTAGGCCTCGATCCCGCATACCATCAGTTAGGTGCGGAACAGCTCGCTATGAGGCGATGAGGTTCAAGCCATCGCGGAGCCAACTTCAACGCACTGCTAAACTCACTGCGTGCCTGCTGACAGTCTTTTCGGAGTAGACTGATCTTCCCAAGAATTAGCAGAGGATCTGGCCACTTGGGACCGAGCTGGCTGGCCAGGGTCGCTAGCTTTGTCGCCCGCGCCACATCACCTGTCTTAAGCGACAGACGCGCAGCGTCTGCAACCGCGAAGGGCAGGGATGGACCAATGGCGATGGCTCGCGCGAACCAGGTATCGGCGGCTGCGTTATTGCCAGCTGCTTCCTCAATCATCCCTCGCGCCCGAAGGCAGTTGTAACAATCCGCCGGCGTGGCACCAATCAAGGTACGCGCTTCTTCGATCTTCCCATTTTGGGCCAATGCAACGGCGCGCCAAGGATGGACTTCAACGGCCCATCGCAGAGGAATAAAATAGTCGCCGCTCAGGGTCTTTGCATCGAGTTCGATGCGTTCCAGCTCCTGCGCCGTATCCTGCCAGCTATTAGTAACAATTGCCTTGGCGATCTCACGCTTTGCCCGAAGCAGGGGGCCGTTCACCGACTGTCCCAGTGCATCCCAGCGCCCCGTTTCATTTAGAAGCGCGAGATCGTAGTTGTACGCAGTGTCGATCGCTTGCCTTACACCAGCCTCAGTGCTGCTAGAGTTGTAATTCACTGCAGTGGCTGCTTCCGACCAAACCGCCGCAGCCCCGGAATAATCTCCTGTTGCTTCTGCGGTGAGTGCGCGTGTCCGCATTCGGGTTTGCCCCAACGCAGCATTGGACACTCCGCCGAAATTTCTCGTCTTATTGAGGAGATAGTCAGCCTTGTGCAAGGCGGCGAGTGCGGCCTCATCATGTCCGATGTAGCTCTCTTGTGCTGCAAGTCCGGTCCAGCCAACAGCTAAGTTTGGGTTCAGAGCAAGCCCCGCACGGAGGATCCCGGGGCTCTTCGCAATCTCTGAGTTAATAACTCCCCACCCAATATACCCCCACGCCCGCTCTCGCTCCGGTCCGCTCAACGCCAGGGCCTTCATCACCTCTAGCGCCTCCGCGTTTCTGCCGTTCCGCGACAGATAGACCCCATACCGATAGGGCTGGGTCTTGGCATAGACGGTCTCGGCGGCTTGTTTGATCAAGTCGTCCAGATTGGCCGGGTCGCCAGTGAAGCCGCGGCCCGGCGTTTCGCCGACCCGGCTGGTGACGGTCAGACCCGTACCCATCCGCACCACATCGCCGGAGATGTGGGTCTCGTGACCCAGCCAACCGTGTAGCAGTTTCAGCAACTCACCGAGGGAGACGCCGGTCTCAGGGATCTCAACCCGAATCTCGTCTTCCCCGGCATTGCGGAAGGTTTCGGGCGCGCGAGCGCTATCGGTCTGTTCCTGTAATTCCGCCAGCCGGTCGAGCATCCGGTTGGCCACTACGTCGCCGGTCAGGCCAGTGGCGGCGAGGTCGGGCGGTACTGAGAACGGGGCAATGATGATGCCGCTGGCATTGCGCGCCTGCCAGACCACCACGGCCAGGGCAAAGGCTACCGCGATGCCGCCCGCCACGCTCAAACCGCGCAGGATCAGGCTCAGCCACTCACCCCACCGGCGCAGGCGCAGGTGCGATATCTGCAACACCCGCTGTTCGTGCAGATCTTCCATCTGCACGTCGAGCATGGCGCTCTGCTTGGCCAGTAGGTCGCCGGTGCGTTGGGCGAGATCAGGATTGTCCGCCGCGCCCTGTAGACCCATGGCCAGCGCCAGGTGCCCCGCCGCCGGCATGATCGGCAAGGACGAAGCTGTTTCCTCAGGCGTCTCGATCTGGGTATGTTCGCGTTCCTCGGCCATGACCCGAGCTTACCCACGGTGCAGCCCTGTTGGCTATGGTCTTGCTAGCCAGGCGCTGCCTCGCCCGACAGCCGCTCGGCGGCGGTTTGCAGGCGATGCAGGAGGCGTTTGAGTTGCTCAACTTCCACTGGGGCCAAGCCCGCGATCAAGGCCGCTTCATAAGCCAGTGCTAGAGGCGCGATCTCGGCATAGAGCCTCTCGCCCTCGCGACTGAGCACCAGCATGTGGCTGCGACCATCGGCGTGGTGCTCGCTGCGGGCCAAGAGGTGACGGGTAGCCAGACCCTGGGTGGCGCGGCTAACGGTAACCTTATCCATGCCGGTGCGGGCCACAATGGCCCCTTGGGTCAGGGGGCCATCCTCGACCAGCACACAGATCAGCCGCCACTGCGGAATGGTCAGGCCAAACCGGTCTTGATAGGCGCGGGCGATCAAACCCGAGACGGCGTTGGAGGCAACCGAAAGGCGATAGGGCAGGTAAGCATCCAGCTTCAACCCAACGGCAGCATCATCGTCCATTGTCGGGCTTAGCGCAGTCATGGGGCGGCGACGTCCTGTTCGATGGCTCCAAAGATGGAGTGACGTTTGGCGTCGCGCATCTCAATACGCACCCGGTCACCGACCTTCAGAAACGGCGTTTTGGGCGCACCTTGGGCAAGAGTTTCAACGGTTCGCACCTCTGCGAGGCAGGAATAGCCGACGCCACCCTCAGCGATAGATTTGCCTGGTCCGCCGTCTGGCCCACGATTGGATACGGTCCCCGACCCGATGATCGTGCCGGCGCTGAGTGCGCGGGTTTTGGCAGCGTGCGCAATGAGCGTTCCGAAGTCGAATGTCATGTCGAC
>JANLPX010000432.1:0-10422 GCA_031367485.1 Alphaproteobacteria bacterium
AGGATCTGACCAAAAGCGACGACCACGGCGACGTCGAGGTTCAAAGCCGCAAAGGCCGCGATCTCATCAAGGTCGCGCATTGAAGCAGGCGTGCGTGTGGGCAGTCCGTGTGCCAGAGCATAGGTCTGGGTGGCGGAAGGCTTCAGCGCTTGACCCCGACCGCGCGGCGCGGGTGGCTGGGAATAGACCATCGCAATCTCATGCCCGGCCGCGACCAGGGCGGCTAGACAGGTGGCCGCAATATCAGGGGTTCCGAGAAAGGCTAAGCGCATGACTGGGGTTTAACGGGCCAGGACGGATTTTGGAAACCCGGAACAGACTTACCGCCTATTTCAGCATTGAACCGGCGATCTCGTCCATGAACTGTGCCATTTCGACGTCCAGAGCGGTAACGCCGTCTGCGTCGTGGGTCGTTAAGGTCACCTCGACCCGATTGTAAACATTGGCCCACTCTGGATGATGATCGAGTTTGTCGGCCTTGAGGGCCACTCGCGTCATGAAGCCAAAGGCGGCATTGAAGTCCGCAAAGTGGAAGGTGCGACAAATCGCGTCGCGGTCACCCGCAACCGACCCCCACTGGGGTAGTTTCTCCAGGGCATCGATGGCCCCGATCTTCACCGGACGGGTCATGCCACGACCTGCGGGTCAAAGACTATACCGGTCAGTGCAGAGAGCTCTGCTAGCGTTTGTTCGACGCTGACCACCTTGATCGCGGCCATGCCCAACGCCGCAGCTGGCTTACAATTGATCCCCAGGTCATCGAGATAAATACAGGCACTCGGCACCACAGCCAGAAGGTCGCACATCATCAAATAGATTTTCGGATCAGGCTTACGCACCCCGGCCTTCGAACTCTCAATGATCTGGTCGAACAGGGGCATGATTTGGCCCATAGCCCCAGCCGCCCGCTGCGGCGCGTCGGCGCCCGGGCTGTGGTGGCTGACCATATTGTTAGTGATGCAGCCAACCTTGAAGCGTTGCTTGCAGGCCTTTAAAGCCGCAACCATAGCCGGTCGCACGGACCCAGACAGTAATGGCAGCACATCGCGTCCCGGAACGGGATGACCCAGTGCCGTCGACTCTGTGAGAAAAAGCTCATCAAAACCCTGGGTATCGATCTCATTGCGCTCAAACAGCGCCCAGGCATTGGTGTCAGGATTGGTGGAATTCACCCGCCGGATCATATCCTTAGGCACGCCATTCTCGGTTTCGTAGCGCGCAAAGGCCTCGAAGGGCGACGAGGTAAAGACCCCGCCAAAATCCCAAATCACTGCTTCAATCGCCATAGAACACTCCCAATTGCGGCGCAGAAGCTAGAGAGCCCAGGCAGGACGTGCAAGTTAAGCTGATGTTTCTATCCAACCTTCCCCGACCGATCCGACTTGGCCTCTACGCCCTGGCCACAGCCGTGGTCCTCTATATGTGCCTCGCGCCGAGCGACGACGTTCCCGGCTCTGAGCTGATTTGGGATAAGGCCGCCCACAGTCTGACATGGGCCATCCTGACGGCTGCGGGCCTCGTCTTGGCCCCGCGCAGGCCACGCGCCATCGCACTGTTCTGCCTAGGCCTCGGGGCACTGATTGAACTGGCCCAGGCCACCATGGGATTTGGCCGCCAAGGCGATATCCGAGATTTCCTCGCCGACAGTCTCGGGGTCGGTCTCGTCATTCTGGCTTGGCTAGCTATCCAGCGTATTCGCCGGAACCCTAAGCCCTAGGTCTGTTACATAATGGCCGCTCAAGACCCTTTCTCCGGGTATAGGCTTCGCGCGATAGGGGAACTGGATGGTGCCCTTTCTTCGCGCGCAGGGTGAAAGGCACAGCGTTAACGGCGCTGGATGGTCATGGTCTGCAATCTGTTGAGAGTCCGAGACCTGAAAATGCGCCCGACAACCCTGATCGCTCTTTCCGCGCTCCTTGGCCTGACCGCGTGCGATGCCTCAAAAATGAACGCACCCTTGGGCGCTAAGCCGGGCGTCGCCAGCATTGGATCTTGCCCAGCAACCCCTGCTCCGGCCTGCCCTCCGGCCCAAGGTGTGACCCCGGTCATCGCCAAGCCCATGACCATGGAGCCAGAAGGAAGTGGTCCGACCGCGGGGTCACCAAACTCCACCGTTCGCCAAGCCGCTTGGATCACGCCGGCGAAGTCGCACCGCATTGTGCGCCACGTTCGCAAGGTTGTTGATCGTAAGGCTCTTCCCGCCCGCGTTCATCGCAACGTATATGCGGGCGGATACACTGGCGAGCGTGTGACATCTCCTGAAGACACGTCACCCGACTATGCCGAGCGTCGCACCTATGAGCGGCACTACGAGACCCCACGGGTCTATGTCGCCCCTGAGGTTATCTATGAGCATCAAGGCTATGCCGAGCGCGAAGCCCGCCCTATGCCGCCGCGCTATGAATACCATCTGCCCTCGCCACCGCCCGCAGCGCCCTATGTTGCGCCGCGCCGCGAGACCTATGCGGAAACCCGTCACTATGAGCAGCCTGCTCCACCGCCCCGGGTGATCGAGCGACGCGTCTATCGCGAGGTTGCACCGACCTATCACTATGAGAGCCGGGATCAGGTCAACGCGCCCACCATGCACCGCTATGTCGAACCGCCCCGCCGCCCCGTTGTTGTTGACGACGATTGCCGCTGTGAAACCCAGGCCGCAGGCCGCGATCGCCAAGGCTTTCTGACCTGGCCGGGCAAGCGTTAACGCTTGGAGTTGGAGCCTTTGGGCCCCTTTGGACGCTACCGTCTGAAGGGAAAGCGCTCTAGGGCAACCACTCTAGCAGGCCCAGCTTGGCCATCCATATCAGGCTCATCTGAACAGCTCGGCGACGGTCGGTGGGAAAGCTCAGCAATACGGCCTTGACCGTGGTGGCCTCACCGGCTGCGACCCTCGCCAGGACCAGGCCCGCCTCTTCCAAGCTCCCACGCCAAGCCGAGAAGGCGCTGTCGAGGTCAACGCTCATAATGCGCTCAAGGTCGCTGGCCGATACGCCGGGCCGCATGCGTAGCGGCGTTTCAACGTCAAGCACCTGATTGGCGAACCCTGCAAAGTCAGCAAAGGGATCGCCGCGCAGAGGATTAAGTCTGTGAGTCGGCGGTGCGATGGAACCGGCCGCTAGGCGCACGCCCGCCAGTTCGCGGAACAATTCGCCAAATTGACTGACAACCACCGGCCAGTCGAAATTCTCGCGAACGCGACTTCGCCCTGCGGCCCCCATACGCTTGCGTAACTCTGGTGAGCGTACCAACTCTGCCAGGGCTTCGGCGGCGCGTCCCACATGGACCGCCGTATGTTGCGCGACGGCACCAACATAGGCCTGATAGCTTTCCAGCCCTGCCCCATGCCTTGCCGCCACGATCTGGCCGATTGGACCAGGCGGCCCACCGAGCGTCGGGATGAGAAACCCCTCCACACGATCACGCACTGTGGATCGATAGCCATCCCAGTCGCTGACCACGACCGGCATCCCCGCCGCCATCGCTTCCACAGGAGTGATGCCAAAGGTCTCTTGAATATTGTCGACAAGGGAGAGGAAAATATCGCCCGCTGCCCAAAGATCGGCCACCACTTCCGGATCATTTCCGTCTTGAAAATCCACCTGGATACTGGGTGCATAGGCTCGCGCAGCTTGTTCATACCGGGCCCGATCAGCGTCGCCATTGGGGAACCAGCCTGCCAGGGCAAAATGCAGCCGAACACCCGTGGCCTGGGCGGCCTCCTCCACCGCGCGGAACATCGGTTGGGGGAAAGCCTTTTCAAAGAACGAGAGCCGCCCGACCCAGATCACTAAGACCTCGTCGCGCTCAATCCCCAGATCGGCGCGAACCCTGGCGCGCGCGCCGCCGCGCTCAGCCTTGGCCCGAATGTCAGCGGCATCTACGCCTAAGGGAATAATCGGAAGTCGCGGCATCGGTTTGGCCGTTCCACCGAACCGTTCACCCAGATAGTCACCCCAAGTCCCCAGCATCTCGGCCATGGCGTCGCGGACCGATGACGACGTACAAATCAGCGCATCCCATTCTTGAACCGGCGCAGTCATAGAGCTGCCGATGACTTGTCGCATGGCGGGAGGCGCAATTGTGTGGATCAGACCAACCAAACTATAGCTGCCATCCGTGGCCGTTCGCCGTCGGCTCCAGGCTAATTCACTGAGGTCAGGTTGCCCGCGCAACAGCACACCCGCCGCCACCGGCGCCTCCAGCGACATGATACTGGACCCAACGATCTTAGCGGTAGCGCGGCCGTTCGGAAAAAACCCTTCGGAAAGGGACTGGTCCTCTATCGGCTGGTTTGACACCAGATCGATCTGCTCATGGCCACCATACCTCGCCAAAGCTCGATAGAGCTCGAGATTGGCCACATCCTTGCCGAAAGGATTCTGGCCAAGGCCTAGTCGCCCCGGAGGATGATAGATGGCCAGCCGCGAACCCACAGATACCTCAATCTGGACTGAACATGAGCGTCAGTGCACCACAGCTGTAACCTGTGGCGATTGGGTCAGAAGGGCAACGGGATATGTTGATAGGGGCGCAACGTTCCGGGCAGGTCCGATAACGATGAGGGGGCCCGACTAGCTATCTACTCGCCCGACCCCTTCTTAACCAGGCCTTGTTAAGTCTTGGGTTTGGCGCGCGCCCTGCGTTTATTCGCCCTACGCCCGAGATAATGCCAAGTGAATATGGCAGGGAGGGAAAGGCCGATCACCCAGTGGATGACGCTCGTCCAACCGCGCAGCCATTCAATCCCAAGATAATAGAGCAGATAGCCCGATAGGATCAGCCCGCTCATAACGGCTGTTAAGGCCAGGCCCGCTATGCGCTGCCTCTTATCATTCCAGCCTCTCGGGATGTGAACGACCATCACGCTGCCAAATCCTAGCAGAGCCGGAATTAGAACAAGGCCGTGAAGCCGCAAGAGCCATGGCTCGAGCGGGTTGGATTGTGGGCCAAACTCGCCTTGAACCTGTCCAAAGTGGTGCAGCAAAAGCCAAGCAAAGCCAGTGATCCAGAGGATTGAGCCGCTAACGGTCAGAACTCGGACTTGCCAGGTAGCAAGGCGGTCAGAGCGGGTACTGGGCACTAGTTCACCTCGCTCAGGGCAAATCGGACAACTTGGCCTTGGTTGGCGGCTAGCAAACGATCAGCAAGGTCGGAGTCAGCCATCGCCACTTTGGTCATCGCGTCGGCCACGATGCAGGAGTCGGCGATCACCGTCACGGTTTGACAGGTCAGCATTGATTGACCGCCAGGTCCAATATGCGGCGTAGAAATCTGACCGCGATGGCGGCGTCGCGCGCTTGAATTCTCCGAACTCGCCATTGCCGTATTCTGGATAAGTATGGCTTCGCTATGAACGCCATTCGCCATACGAACGACAACCGGCACCGGATGATCGCCAAACGCACGAAGATCGCCTCCGGCATTCACGACCCCACGAGGCACGCCCACCGCTTCAAGCGCCGCAACCGCGCAATCCACCGCATACCCCTTCGCAATCCCCCCTAAATCTATCAGTGTTTTGCGGCGTAGCCGAATGTGGATGGCATCCAGGATCTCAATGTCCGACGCCGTGCCACCAAAGTTGTTTAGGCGGGTGGCATCCATGCGGGGGAGGAACCCGCTTTTGATCAACTGTCGGCCAACTGCGACGTTGAACAAGCCCGCCGAGGCTACGTGAAGATCGGCAGCAGTCTGCAATACAGACACCGTTTCTGGTGCAAGCTCAATCACTTGGCCAGCTTCTGCGACCCTGGTCTTGGAAAGATCGCTGGCCTCATCGTGAAACGACATCAGTCGGTGAATACGGGCGATCGCAGCAAAGCCTATTTCAACTGCGGCTTCATGATTGCTTGGAACCGAGATCTCAACAATCGTGCCCAGCCAAGGCCGAGCGCGGCGGTAGATCTGATCAGACGAGCCCATATTTATGCATTGATCAAAGCGAGTGCATGGGTAGCCAGCAAGCGGCGAACGCCCTCGGTAACGTGAACACAGGACAAAGTGGCTCCGGAGATGTTCTTGATCTCCTTGTCGATCTGCAGTGGTTGTCCGTATCGTTTGCCCGAAAATTGGGAGCGCCATTTCGGCGCTCGCACCTGATCACCATATGACTCGCGATAGTCCATGATTTCGACGCCTAACACCGCCCCGGCGACATCGAGCGCGAGGGCGTAGGTGATGAATTCGTGTTTGCCGTAAACTTGGTCAATGAAGAGCGTGCCGAGCTTACCCTCCGCGCCATACGCAGCCATGGCCGTCACCCGAGATGAGGTGACACGGGTTGCAGCGGCTTTTGCGATACCAGACATCTGCAACTTGGTGAGCGTCATGGATCGGTCCACAAAACGCGTCGCCCCTGGGAACAGGGCGCGTCTAATGCTGTCAGCCGTAAAATAGACAGTTGCCTGCGCAGCGGTGCTACTGACGAGCAGTCCGACAGGCAAAGCGAAAATCAAGGATCGGCGGTCCATGGCGGTCAGAGTTCCAGACCGATGGTCAAGCCGATATGTACTTTCTCGTGCTCATCGACATTTAGCCCGTTACGATTAAACGCGAACTTGCCGCCGCCTGAAATCTGCCAGAGCGCGCCCGCAGTTGCCCACCATTTCTTGTCTGCGTAATGCACGACCGGCCCGAGATAGTTGCCATTTTGGTATTGGCTGCCAAATTTGAACGGAAACTTGGACGGGCGAAGATTTGGATCGTATTCGCCCGTGGTGGTGTCGAGCGGGCTCAGATAATCAGATTGGTGGCGAAATTCCGCACCGATATTCCAGTGTGGCGCAACCCGGTAAGAGGCACCTGCTGATATGTCGAGCGCAATCTCTTTTTCCAAAACGCCAGGTGAGTTGCGCGTTTCATATTCAATCTTCGGTGAGAAAACCAACACGAGTTGATTGTTCAAATAATTCTTTTGAAAATGCAGAGCGATGTCGATCTCGTTCTGTTCGATGCTGGCACCATCAAGCCTATACTTTGATCGATGATCCCACTCCGCGCTTACGGCAAAGCCAATCGGGTCTTTGTATGGGCTTAGAATGTTATACTTCAGACCGACATCTATGCCGCCTACCGATGTCTTTTTGAACCTGCCGCCCGCCCCGCCTTGCGTGTCGTAATAAGGCTGCAAATCCGGGTTTGTTGTCGAGTAGTCGTGGTTGAAAATAACCAGTTCGGCATAGCCGGTTAGCCGATCGGTGAACCCGTGCTCGACCTCAAGCCGAACATCGTTGAAAACGTAGTCTGAATCTGCCTTACCTCTTCGCGAGATAACGCCTGCTTTCAACTCCGTCTCTCCTTTGGGCATCGTTTCAGCACCCTTCGCATAAAGCCACAGGCTTTCGTCGGCGATAGCCGGCGACGTGACCAATACGCCCGCAGCCAACACCGCGGGGACACCCAAGAAAAATATTGGTTTCATGCTTTAGTCACGCGTTTCATTTTGCAATTAATTCGCATTAACTTTTACGCTAGATCCAAATCCAATGGCAAGCCGATTGTCACCGAAAGCGGGCTTTGACTTCCTGGTTCGCCCAGACCCGCAAAAGCCCGGCGCGCTCTTACGATTCTAGCCGACACTATGTCTTTGAAAACCATGGCGCACCCGACACGATTCGAACGTGTGACCTTTGCCTTCGGAGGGCAACGCTCTATCCAGCTGAGCTACGGGTGCATTTCGCCTGGGGCGGAAGGGGCTTCTAGCCGAAAGCGGCGCGGAACGGAAGCTTAGAGCTAAGCGGCCTCTGGTGCCGCGCTGGTCAGCGACACGAACACGTCTTCGAGGTCTGGGTCTTCGGTGGCGATGTCTTTGATGTGCAAGCCCGCTGCACGGACGGCGGCCAAGACCTGCTCGACGCTGGATTGGCCGGTCCGATAGGTCACTTGGAACGCCCCATTGGCCCGCGTTTTGGTTTCGAAGCCCTCTAGATGCGGCGCCTCGGTGACGGGTTCCTCAGGCGTCACCACTACCGCGCGGGTATCGAGGCGCTTGAGCAGCGTCTGGGTGGGTTCGCACGCCACCACCTGCCCGCGATTGATGATAGCGATCTGATCGCAGAGCTCTTGGGCCTCTTCCAGATAGTGGGTGGTGAGCACGATGGTCACGCCCTTGGCGTTCAGCTCCAACACATAGCGCCAGAGTTGCTTGCGCAGTTCCACGTCCACGCCAGCGGAGGGTACATCCAGGATCAAGACCGGGGGATTATGGGTCATGGCCTTGGCCACCATCAGGCGACGCTTCATGCCGCCAGACAGCTGGCGCACATAGGCATTGGCCTTGTCACCAAGCCCCATGGCGGTCAGCAGCTCCATGGTCCGGCGCTCGGCGCGCGGCACGCCGTACATGCCGGCTTGGACTTCAAGCGACTCGCGCGGCGTGAAGAACGGATCGGTGGAGATTTCCTGCGGCACCACGCCAATTGCAGCACGAGCATCACGCGGGCGCTGGTCGATGTCTCGGTCCCAGATCGACACCGTCCCGGACGTCTTCTTGGTCAGGCCAGCCAAGATATTGATGAAGGTCGATTTGCCCGCCCCATTGGGACCCAACAGGCCAAAGATCGACCCGCGCGGGATCTGTAGGTCAATGCCCCTCAGTGCCTGCATTTCGGGTGTGGTCTTGGTGGCCGGGTAGGTTTTGACCAAGGCCTTGGCTTCGATGGCAAAATCGGGGAGGTTCATGGGGTCTTTCAGGGCAAAGTCTTTGTGGCGCGATTGACGCCTAATCCTATGCTCGCATACCTAAGCCCACGCGGACGCTTCGCCAAGCGTTCGCCGATGGAGAGTTTTCATGGCCCGTAGAGTCGCCGTCATAGCCGCAACCGACCCTGCGCCGGTTTCGGGGCCTGCGCCCGAAATCGTCAGAGTTCACACACAACGTGTGGCCTGCGACGGCGTAGGCGGCGCACTCGGTCATCCCAGGGTTTGGGTCGATCTAGGTGAGACCGGCACAGCGGACTGCGGCTATTGCGACCGGCGTTTTGTGTTGAGCGCCAAGGCTGATCACGCACCGGGCGTCTATGAGGGCGACGGCGGGCACTAGGGCGCGTTCCGAAAAGTGGGTGTCGGTTTTCGGATCAAGACGCGCGACCAAGCCAGCCTCAAATCACGTCGGGGTCCGGTTTCCGCCAGCACCTCACCAACAGCTCGCCTATTGCGTTTAGCCTGATCAGGAGACTGCCATGTCGAACACCGCCGAAGCCTTTCATGCCCTGCACGCTGGCCCAGACATCCTGATCCTACCCAATGCCTGGGACGCCGCCAGCGCCGCCCTGATGAGTGATGCTGGAGCCAAGTCTGTGGCGACCTCATCGGCAGCGGTGGCCTGGTCACGGGGCTATGCCGACGGCGACATACTGCCTCTGCCGATCCTGCTGCAGGTGGTCGGCGAGGCGGCGCGGGCGGTCAAAGTGCCCCTCACCGCCGATATCGAGGGTGGCTACACCGACGACCTCGCCACCCTATCTGAGACCATCAAGGCTGTGATCGGAGCTGGAGCTGTGGGGATCAATCTGGAGGACGGCGACCGCGTCCCCGACCTGCACGCCCGCAAGGTGGAAACGGCACGGCGGGCGGCCGGTCAGGCGGGCGTCGAGCTCTTCATCAACGCACGGATTGACGTCTATCTGCGCGGACTGGCCCAGGGCGACGCAGCCCGGGTAGAGACTCTGCGGCGCGGCGCGCTTTACGGCGCAGCGGGGGCCAGCGGGATATTCGTGCCGGGTCCCAATGACGCGACGCTGATCGCCACCCTGGCGCGCGATATTGCCCTGCCATTCAACGTCATGTCGCGGCCCGGCGTGCCCAAGGCCGCAGACCTGCAAGCCATGGGAGTGCGTCGCCTGTCATCGGCCACGGGTCTATTCCGCGCAGCGTTCTCAGGCCTTGCCAAGGCGACGCAGGCCTATCTGCGTGACGGCGACCCGGACGCTCTCGCCGCCGCCGGACCCAGTGTGCCCGACTTCAATGCGCGTTTTGGCTAAAGGCAGAGCATGTTCCGATAAGTGGGAACCGGTTATCGGAGACGAACATGCTCTAACTAACATTGAATCAGAGCCCTTTTGTCCCTTTGGACGATTCCGTCGAAAGGGAAAGGGCTCTGGGGCGTGACCGCAGGCGATTGGCGCTCTATCTTTGGCCTATGACCGACGCTGCAACCGACACCGCCCTGCCCATCCGGCTCTATCTTGTGGACGGCTCGGGCTTCATCTTCCGAGCTTTCCACGCCTTGCCGCCCTTGACGCGCAAGACCGACGGTTTGCCGATCGGCGCGGTCTCAGGGTTCTGCAATATGCTCTGGAAGCTGCTGGTGGACATGAAGGCGCAGACCGATGCGCCGACCCATCTGGCGGTGATTTTCGACCACTCCGAAAAGACCTTCCGCAACCAACTCTATGATCAATATAAGGCCCACCGCCCGCCTGC
>JANLPX010000458.1:0-1689 GCA_031367485.1 Alphaproteobacteria bacterium
ACCATGGCCAAATTGGCGGCGCGCGCGCGGCGCCTCAAGCGCCAGCACGGCCTGGACGTCATCTTCGTCGACTACCTCCAGCTCATCACCGGCGGTGACCAAAAGACCGACAACCGGGTGCAAGAAGTCTCAATGATCACCCAGAGCCTCAAGGCCTTGGCCAAGGAACTCTCCGTCCCCGTCATTGCGCTGGCCCAGCTCTCCCGCCAGGTGGAAAACCGCGAGGACAAAAAGCCCCAACTCTCCGACCTGCGCGAATCCGGCTCCATCGAGCAAGACGCCGATATGGTCATGTTCATCTATCGCGAGAGCTATTACTTGAGCCGCCTGCAACCTCGCGACAACACATCTGAACACCTCACCTGGCAAGACCAGATGGACCAGGTCACCGGCGAAGCCGACATCATCATCGGCAAGCAACGCCACGGCCCCATCGGCAACGTGAAACTCAGTTACAACGAAGAGATCACCAAGTTCGGGAATTTGGCGCGGGATCAGAGCCGTTACACACCGCGCTAGCGAAGCGACAGGCGAACAGCTATCAGGCGCAATGGTTTCTCCCGCCGCCGCGCGCCTCACCATCGACCTGGACGCCTTGGCCCACAACTACGCGGTCCTGCAAAGCCATGCACCCGGTGCTGTCATGGCGCCCGTCGTGAAGGCCGATGGCTACGGCTTAGGCGCTGGCCCTATCGCGCGACGCCTTTGGCAAGAGGGAGCCCGCGCCTTTTTCGTGGCCCGGCTGTCGGAAGGCGAGGCCCTGCGCGCCGCACTTACCCCTGACTGTCCAGCTACGATCTACGTTCTGGACGGCCTGACCGCGGGATCCGGCGAGCGGCTCTTGGCGGCCAATCTGACGCCAGCCCTAACCAGCCTCGCTCAGATCGCCGAGGCCTCCACCTTCGCCAGAAGCCAAGCTACACCCTGGCCCGTCGCAATCCACGTCGACACTGGGGTCAACCGCCAGGGCCTGACCCCCGATCAAGCCCGAGCTTTGCTTCAGACTCCCGACGCCTTGCTTGGTCTGGACGTCGTGTTGATCATGAGCCACCTCGGCTCGGCGACCACCCCGACGGACCTACGAAACACCCTCCAATTGGCCCGGTTTCAAGCGGTCAGAACTCTCTTCCCTCAGGCCCAGGCCAGCCTCGCCGCTTCAGCTGGTATATTCCTGGACGACGACTACCGGTTCGACATTGTCCGTCCAGGCGTCAGCCTCTATGGCGGCGGCCCAGAAGAACGTCCTGACCCACGCCTCAAGGCCGTCGCCACCCTTGATGCTCCCATCCTGGACGTACGGGTGGTCCCTGCCGGTGAAATGCTCGGCTATGGCTCCAGATTGACCCTGCCCCGCGACACCCGCTTAGCCGTCGTCGCCGCGGGCTATGCTGACGGGCTGCTCCGCGCCGCCAAAGGCCAAGGTAAGGCTTGGTTCGCGGGTGCTCTACGCCCCATGCTCATCGTCAATATGGACATGATCGCCCTGGAGATTGGCGACGCACCGGCCCTACCCGGCGACCGGGTTGAACTGATGGGCAGCCATGCGCTCATTGACGATTTGGCTAGCGCCGCGGGCACTGTGGCCCACGAATGCCTTGTTCGGCTTAGCCCGCGCGCCGAGCGGGTCTATCTCGGGGGGAACTAGCCGCCCTTGCTCAGTCCCTCAACCTTGCCCAGGTCGATGGTGGC
>JANLPX010000507.1:0-1547 GCA_031367485.1 Alphaproteobacteria bacterium
CGGCTCTATTTCGAGCCCTTGACCGCCGAGGATGTGCTGGAACTGATCGCGGTAGAGCAGCGCAATGGCACCTTGCTGGGTGTCATCGTGCAGTTTGGCGGCCAGACCCCGCTCAAGCTGGCCCAAGCTTTAGAAGATGCCGGGATACCGATCCTTGGCACTAGCCCCGACGCTATCGACTTAGCCGAAGATCGCGAGCGTTTTCAGCAACTTCTGCATCGCCTCGAGATCGCCCAACCCATCAACGCCATCGCCCGAAGCCGGGACGAAGCTTTCGCCGGCGCGCACAAGGTGGGCTACCCCATCGTCATCCGCCCCTCCTATGTCCTGGGCGGCCGAGCCATGGAAATCATCCGTGATGACGAGCAGTTAGAACGCTACGTCAACACCGCCGTCCAGGTCTCCGGCGACAGTCCGGTGTTGATTGATCAGTATCTTTCGCGGGCGACAGAGGTGGATGTCGACGCGCTTTGCGATGGTGCTTCTGTGTATGTTGCCGGTGTGTTGGAGCACATTGAGGAGGCTGGCGTTCACTCCGGTGACAGCGCCTGCTCCATGCCCCCCTTCTCGCTGAAACCCGAGACCATCGCGGAGTTGAAACGACAGACTGAGGCTATGGCTTTCGCACTGAATGTGCGCGGCCTGATGAATGTTCAGTTCGCGATCGAAGAACCCCATAGCGACGCGCCGCGTATCTTCGTGCTCGAGGTCAATCCTCGCGCCAGTCGCACTGTGCCGTTCGTGGCCAAGACCATTGGCCAACCTGTCGCCGCTATCGCCGCCAAGGTTATGGCTGGGGAAAGCCTCTCCAGTTTCGGACTGGTGGACAAACCTTATGACCACGTTGCGGTGAAAGAAGCCGTGTTCCCCTTTGCCCGTTTCGCCGGGGTCGACACCGTGCTGGGTCCGGAGATGCGCTCCACTGGCGAGGTTATGGGCCTAGATTGGATTCGTCCCGGCGAGACCTCGGCCCCGGCCTTTGCCCGCGCCTTCGCTAAGGCGCAGCTGGGCGGCGGTACCATCTTGCCCAAATCCGGCTGCGTCTTCGTCTCAGTGAAGGACTCTGACAAGACCTGGATATTGGAACCTGTCAGCCTGCTCTTGAGCCAAGGTTTCAAGGTATTGGCCACCAGCGGGACCGCAGAATATCTAACGAGCCAAGGCCTCGCCGTCGAAACTGTTAAGAAAGTACTGGAAGGCCGTCCACACATCGTCGATGCCATGAAGAACGGTGACGTCCAGCTGGTTTTCAACACCACCGAGGGCAAGCAATCCCTAGCCGACAGCTACGAGATCCGCCGCTCGGCCCTGATGATGAAAATCCCTTACTTCACCACCTCGGCCGGTGCCCTAGCGGCAGCTCAAGCCATTGTCGCGGTGGCGCAGGGTCCCTTGGATGTCCGTCCGCTGCAAAGCTATGGCTGACCCCCTGGGCAAGCCCGTCCCGGTGGGCTAGCTATCGTTCCAACTTATCAATGATAACGAGGAAACGTCATGGCGGGTCGGGTTCAAGGACGGGTGGCTCTGGTCACCGGCGGGTCGAGCGG
>JANLPX010000041.1:0-8643 GCA_031367485.1 Alphaproteobacteria bacterium
TTGCGTGCCTCGCGCGCGTCTTCTCTGAGGGTGGTCAGGCTGTAGAGGCTGGCCTGGCGATAGCGCGGCGCGAATAGACGACCCACTCGCACAAAAGGTCCCGCATAATTGGGGGCCATGACGCGGCGAAACAGCTGATCAGATCGCTGATCTTCGATGGGCGAATTCCAGTGCCGTCCACCGTCGAAGGTGGTGGGGGAAATGAAAAATACGTCGGCGGGTGGGGAATTCGGCGTGACTGTAACCAGTGATGAGGGCAGCAGTGCCCAGGACTGCCGCTGCGCATAATTTGGAGCCGCAGGCGGGTGATATATCTGGAAGGGCTGCTGCGGATCTAGCATCGCGCGACCGATATCGTCACGCCAGACATAGGCCGCTCCGGCGACAAACGCCGCCAGGACTCCCAGTCCAAACAGAACGCGTTTGCGAAAGGTCCGCTCAGCCACGGCCGTGAACCTTTGCCCTCTGGTGCCTACCGATAAGGATCGCTTGAGGCCAAGAACCCGGTGACATAGTCATCGATCCCCTCCTCCAGAGGCGTGAAGGACTGATTGTAGCCTGCCTGGACCAGCCGATCCATCCGCGCCTGGGTGAAGTATTGGTACTTGTCTCGGATCGCCGGTGGCATCGGTGTATATTCAATCCTGGCAGGCTTCCCAGCAGCCTTGAAGACCGCCCGCGCCATATCCTCAAAGGTTCGTGCCTTGCCGGAGCCCAGATTATAGACCCCGTTCACATGTTCAGACTTGTGCAGCCAGGCCACCACATCGGCCACATCGCGAACATAGACGAAATCACGTTCTTGCCCGCCGTCAGCGATCCCTTCGCGATAGGATTTGAACAGCTGAACGGTATGGCCGTCGCGGACCTTTGGCCAAATCTGTGAGGCCACAGACTTCATGGCGTGTTTGTGTTCCTCATTCGGACCGTAGACATTGAAGAACTTCAGTCCCACCCACTGCGGCGGTGCATAGTCCCGCGCCGCTTGCCGGGCGGCAAACACGTCGAAAAGCGCCTTGGACCAGCCATAGGTGTTCAGCGGCCGCAGTGCCGCAAGCGAGGCTATGTCGTCCTGGTCGTCAAACCCCATATCGCCATCGCCGTAGGTCGCAGCCGATGACGCATAGATCAGCCGCCGCTGCCGATCAGCGCACCACCGGAACAGATCTCGACTGAGCGTGAAATTGGCGTGGATGATCTTGTCAGCATCCGGCTCGGTCGTGGAGGAAACAGCGCCCATATGGACCACCAGTTCCACGTCGCGCCAACGCTTCTCCAGCCACTCAAACATGTTCTCCGGGGCCACAAAGTCGCCGATGGGGTGCTTGGCAATATTCCGCCACTTGCCCAACTCGGCCTCATGCAGCCAGTCGCAGACTACAACGTCCAAAGCCGGATCTTCGCAGAGCTTAGCCACGATGTTGGAACCGATAAACCCAGCCCCGCCCGTTACAAAGATGATCCGTCGGCTCATGCCTTAGCCCCCACCGTCATCCGCGCAATGGCTACCGAAGTCGAATATCCCTCAACCAGATCGGCCAAACGCACCTCCCCGCCCCAAGACTTGACCTCGGCAGCGCCGACCACCGCATCCTCGGCATAGTCTGCGCCTTTGACCAACACATCAGGCCGCGCGGCCAGGATCAGGTCGATGGGAGTGTCCTCGTCAAACGGCGCAACGAGATCCACGCTGGCCAGCGAAGCCAAGACCAAAGCCCGGCTTTCAAGATCATTGACCGGTCGGCCGGCACCCTTCAGCGCCGTCACCGACCTGTCGGAGTTAAGACCGACTATCAGCCGATCACACCAACTCCGTGCCCGGTCGAGATAGGCCACGTGCCCGCGATGCAGGATGTCGAAACAGCCATTGGTGAATCCGACTCGCAGGCCTTTAGCCCGCCAGCGTTCCACCTCTTGGATCATACGCTCTGGCGTCACGACCTTGATCTCCGGCGAGGCCATATGCGCCGCCAGGGCCGCGTCGATCATTTCCTCAGGCGACACTGTCGCCGTGCCGACTTTGCCCACCGCGACGCCCGAGGCTAGCATGGCGAACTGAATGGCATCCTCTATCGGTGCACTAGCGGCCAAGGCCAGGCCCAAGGCCGCAATCGTAGTGTCCCCGGCCCCAGAGGCATCGAACACTTCTCGTGGCACGCCGGGGAAATGCCGAACGGCCTCCCCGCGCACAGCAAGGGATATGCCCTTGGCCGCCCGCGTCACCAAGATCGCCTTGGCCTCACAGAGCGACAGCGCGTGACCAAGCGCCGCTGCAACCTCATCGTTGGTCGAGGTCGGCATTCCCGTAGCATACGCCAGTTCGGCAGCGTTCGGCTTGATGATATCTACCGCGCCATAGCGTCGGAAACTGCGAGCCTTGGAGTCCACAATCACTACGGCCGCTGTCTCGCGGCAGGCCGTGATCACGGCGTCGGTCACCACGCCCTTGCCATAGTCCGAAATGACAATGACTCCGGCCCCCTCTGCCACATCTCGAACCGTGCGCACCAGCCGTTGGTCGATGTCGCCCTCGGCCGGACGGCTCTCTTCCAGGTCCACCCGCAAGAGCTGTTGGTTGCCCGACACAAAGCGAGTTTTCAACGTGGTTGGGCGGGACGGATCGGTAACCAGAAACCCTTCAATGCCGCTCTGATCGCCAATCAGCCGCAGCGCCTCATGACCCTCTTGGTCACCCCCGACCAGGCCAATCAACGCAACATCGCCGCCGAGGGTCGCGACATTACGCGCCACATTTCCCGACGCCCCCAGCATCACTAACTCCCGGGTGCGGGCAAGAACTGGGATAGGTGCCTCAGCCGACACCCGGTTCACATCACCATAGACGAAACGATCCACCATGATGTCGCCAACGCAGACCAGCCGCACACCGCGCAGCGAGGTCAGCAAGGTCTGTAGGCTGGTCAGGTCCATGGTTCAGCCTCTGCGACCCTCGAGCCGATTGGTCAAGTCTTGCTCAACGCGCTGCATGGATGGCTTTCAGACTAGTCAGCAGGCCCTCAGCGCTATCCAGGGGTAGACAACTGGGTCCATCGCAAAGCGCCCTCTCCGGATCAGGGTGAAATTCCAGGAACACCCCGTCCGCGCCTGCAGCTACGGCGGCCTTAGCTAGAATTGGCACCCCGGACCGACGCCCGCCAGTGGACGCACCGTTGGATTTGGGATTTGCCCCGGGCAGTTGTGTCGCGTGGGTTGCGTCAATCGTCACGGGCACACCCAGTTGCTTCATCTCCTCAATGCCCAACATATCGACGATCAGATTGTTGTAACCGAAGGAAACCCCTCGCTCGCAGAGTATGGTGATGTCTTGATTTATAGCTTCCTTGATCTTGTCGAGGATGTTGCGGCAATCCCACGGGGCCAGGAACTGTCCCTTCTTCACGTGCAACAACCCCCCTGCCCTCTGGGTAGCCCGCGCTGTAGCGACAACCAAATCTGTTTGGCGACACAGGAAGGCCGGTATCTGCACCAGATCGGCCACTCCGGCCACGGCCTCGGCTTGATCAATCTCATGGATATCGGTACAGATCGGCACGTTGAATTCAGACTTGATTGCGCGCAGGATTTCCAAGCCTGCCTCCAGGCCCGGACCACGATAGCTGTGAATCGAAGACCGATTGGCCTTGTCGAAGCTGGCTTTGAAAATGAAGGGTAGTCCGAGTTTGCCCGTCACGGCCTTGAGCCGCTGGGCTGTCAACCGTGCTAGCTCCATGTCTTCAAGTACGTTCAACCCTGCAATCACCACTAAAGGCTGACCTTCGCCGATAGAGATGTTCCATTTGTCGAAAGTGAGCACAGACATGGGGAATCTCAGGGGGTTGCCGATAAAGGCTTAAGTGGCGCGCGCCCGCAGACTTCACAAGGAAAATCCCAACTGCATCTTTTGGTCTGTCGAGCCCGTAAATTTGATGCGGAACATAGTGGCGCGGCTCAGTCCTATTATGTATTCGCAATGCGATAGTAATTGAGGCTCCACATGACCTTGGCCCATGAGCCGTCACTCGCCACGCTTGCCGCCTCGCCGCGAGCGTTTCGCAAACTTCCAGCCCTGGCAGACGCCCCCGCGATATTCCGCACCGCTCTTCGGATGATGGCGCGCAATTGGATGGCGGGGGACCTCACCTTTATTACGCCCTCCGGACGCACCCTTCGCATCCATGCTCCGTCACCAGGTCCTGTCGCCACCGTCAAAATTCACAATTACCGTTTTATTCAGCGTGCTTTGCTGGCTGGAGATATTGGCTTTGCCGAGGGGTTTGTGGCCGGTGAGTGGGATACACCCGACCTCACGGCCGTGCTCTCCACATTTAGTCTCAATTTCCAGAATCTTACCAAGATCACGGAGGGAAATCCCCTGGTCGGCGTCTTCAATTTTTTCGCCCACGCGCTCAACGGAAATACGAAGTCCGGCTCAAAGCGAAACATTCACGCGCACTACGACCTCGGCAATCGATTCTATGAGCAGTGGCTCGATACCAGCATGACCTATTCGTCAGCTAAGTTTGCAACGCCCGATCAACCGCTTGCCGAGGCGCAGACAAACAAATACGCGGCCCTTGCACGCACGATGGACCTGCGGCCAGAGCACAGTGTTCTCGAAATTGGGTGTGGCTGGGGCGGCTTTGCAGAGTTCGTCGCCCGCGAGGTTGGGGCTAGAATAACTGGAATTACGATTTCAAAAGAGCAGTATGAATTCGCGCGAAAACGTCTCTTCGATCAGGGCTTAGCTGACCGCGCCACAATCCAACTGATCGATTATCGCGACGTTGCAGGGCAATTTGATCGCGTCGCCTCTATCGAAATGTTCGAGGCGGTGGGGGAGCGTTACTGGCCGACCTATTTCGATAAGGTCGCCTCAGTCTTGACGTCAGGAGGGCGGGCCGGTCTGCAAATCATTACGATTGAGGAGCAGCTATTCGAGGGCTACCGGCGACGCGCCGATTTCATCCAGAAATACATTTTTCCCGGCGGCATGCTGCCGTCAGAATCCAGACTCAGGCAAGAGACCGACCGCGCCGGGCTGTCCTGGACCAACATCGACCGGTTCGGGCTCGACTACGGTCAGACCCTCGCCCAGTGGAAGCTGCACTTTCAGGCCCACTGGGATGACATCCGAGGTCTAGGCTTCGACCTTAGTTTCAAGAAACTCTGGGAGTTTTATCTCAGCTATTGCGAGGCGGGTTTCCGCACTGGCCGCACCGATGTGGTTCAGTTGGGACTATTGAAGGCCTAACCCCTGTTCGGAGCGGTTTTGCCGTCCTAGATAGTACACCATGACCGTCGCACGCAGCGTCCTTGACGCCATTGGCAACACGCCCCTCATTCGACTCAACCGCGCCAGCGAAGCGACGGGCTGCGAAATCCTGGGCAAAGCTGAATTCATGAACCCCGGAGCCTCGGTCAAAGACCGTGCGGCACTTTACATCGTTCGCGATGCTGAACGGCGCGGCTTATTGAGACCTGGTGGCCGTATCGTGGAGGGCACGGCGGGGAACACCGGCATCGGCTTGGCCATGGTTGCCGGTGCACTCGGGTACAAGACCACAATCGTGATTCCCCGCACCCAAAGCCAAGAGAAGAAGGACGCCATTCGTCTGCTTGGCGCTGAACTGGTCGAGGTTGACGCCCTGCCCTACTCCAACCCCGATAACTATGTCCGCTTCTCCGGCCGCCTAGCTGAGACGTTAAATGCCAACGAACCAGCCGGTGCGATCTGGGCCAACCAATTCGATAACGTGGCCAATCGCCAAGCCCATTTCGAAACAACCGGTCCTGAAATCTGGAACCAGACGGATGGTCGGGTTGACGGCTTCATCTGCGCGGTAGGGTCGGGTGGAACCTTGGCGGGCGTTGCTCAGGCTCTTCGTGCCAGGAACCCGGAGATCAAAATTGGACTAGCCGATCCCGGCGGTGCCGCACTCTATAGCTACTATGCCCACGGAGAACTCAAAGCCGAAGGCACCTCAATCAGCGAAGGTATCGGCCAAGGCCGTATCACGGCAAACCTTGAAGGCCTGACCATAGATAACCCTTACCGAATCGATGATGCCGAGATGATGCAGGCGATATTCGATCTCGTCAGCCACGAAGGCCTAGTCATGGGCGGTTCAACAGGCATCAACGTCGCTGGCGCGATCCGTATGGCCAAGGACCTCGGCCCCGGCCACACCATCGTGACTATCCTTTGCGATCAAGGGGCCCGGTATCAGAGCAAGATCTTCAATCCCGAGTTCTTGAGGGAACGCGGCTTGCCTAGCCCGCCATGGCTATGATCGATCCGTTGGTCTCCGTAGATTGGCTGTTCGAACGCCTCGGCGATTCCACGGTCCAGATTATCGATGCCAGTTGGTGGATGCCAGCTGAGAACCGGTCGGGCCAAGCGGAGTTTCCAGTGCGCCACATTCCAGGTGCGATGTTCTTCGACATAGACGCCATCACCGACCAGTCCTCCGACCTCCCACACATGTTGCCGAGCCCCGAGGCGTTCGCGGCTGCCGCCGGTCAGCTGGGTTTGTCCCGTGATGCAACTATCATTGTCTACGATACCTTTGGCATTCGGGCCGCGGCTCGGGTCTGGTGGACCCTCAGGGTCATGGGCTTCACACACGTCTTCGTGCTCGATGGCGGTCTGAAAGCCTGGGAAGCCAAGGGCCAGCCTACGGCGTCGGGGCCCGCACTGCCGAACCAAACACAACTCCCACCAGTGTTCCGATCCGACCTCGTTCGAACTGCAGCCGACGTTATCGCGATCCTGAATGACCAACCCCAGCAAATGGTCGATGCTCGAAGTTCCGCACGCTTCCGCGGTGAGGTGCCTGAACCACGTCCGGGCCTTCGCGGCGGCCATATGCCCGGGGCCCGCAACGTCCCATTCGACAGCCTGCTGACTTCCGACGGACAGATGAAGTCCGCTGATGATATCATCGCAGTCTTTCAAGCAGCCGGTGTCGAGCTTGGCGCGCCCATCGTGACCACCTGCGGCTCCGGCGTTACCGCGTCGGTCTTGGCCCTCGCCCTGGCCCACATCGGATATGCTGACGTGCCCGTTTATGATGGGTCTTGGAGCGAGTGGGGCGCTCTTCCTGACGCCCCTATTGCTACGGGATGAGCCTGATAATCCGCCTGGCGGCCGTTGCGGATATTCCGTTGTTGCCAGCAATCGAACGCTCGGCCGGCGAAGCGTTCAGGTCGACAGCCCACGCTTGGATAGCCGATGATGAAATCGTTGAAGCTGATGCCTATCAACCTCTCATCGAGGCTCGTCAGGTCCAGGTCGCCGAGATTGACGGGGTTGTGGTCGGACTTCTCATCACCGAATGGATCGACGAAACGCTCCACATTCATGAGGTTTCTGTCGCTCAGCCCTTCCAGAACAAGGGCGTTGGGCGCGCCTTAATGCTCGCCGCCCGTGCGGAAGCTCAAGCATTGGATTGCCGCAATATGACCCTGACGACGTTCGCCAATGTCAGCTTCAACGCGCCATTCTATCAAAGCTTAGGCTTCAGTGTGGTTGATCCCCCAGGTCAACGATTGGCTGAAATTCTGGCCGCAGAGGCCGCGCATGGCTTGACGGACCGGTGCGCAATGCGTGCAGTGCTTTAACGCATTGGTGGCGGATACATCAGACCCGGCTTGGGCGCGTTCCAGAGCGCGTTCAGCCCCCGGCTTAGTTTCAACGCGGAGCCGTCCCCAACATTGCGCTGGAAAATCTCATCATATGAACCGACCTGTCCGATGACCTGAACTGCCCAGTCGGTCTTGAGGCCTATCATCGGCCCGAAGTCTCCCTCTACACCGACCAATCGGCGCACGCGTGGGTCCGTCGATTTTCCGGCAATATCTCTGACATTCCTGGAGTTGATGCCCAGTTCTTCGCCGATCAAGCTGGCATAAACGGTCCACCGCACAATGCTCGACCAAGTCGGATCATCCTTTCGAACCACCGGACCCAGGGGTTCCTTTGATATCACCTCGGGCAGTATCAGATGGGCATTCGGCTTGTTCATGACCGAGCGCGATGAGGCTAAGGCCGCCACGTCTGCCGTAAAGGCATCGCACTGCTCGCCCTGATATCGTGCACGCGCCTCGGCGTCACTGGCGACCAGCACTTCGCGGTAAGTCAGCCCGCGCATCCTAAAGAAGTCTGCGAGATTGGCCTGGCTGGCCGTTCCTGCCTGAACACAGATACGAGCGCCGCCCAGTTCGCCAGGGCTGGCTAGTCCCAAAACCTTAGGCACCAAAAAACCTTGGCCGTCGAAATAGGTGACCGCCGGAAAATCAAACCCCATCCCCGCGTCCCGGGCAAAGGTCCATGAGGTGTTGCGCGACAGGATATCGACCTTGCCACTTTCTAGTGCAGAGAACCGTTCTTCAGCCGACAGCGGTACGAACCTGACGGCTTTTGCGTCGCCAAGCGTCGCTGCTGCGACTGCTCGACAGATGTCGACGTCAAACCCCCGCCAACGGTCTTGATCGTCGGGATAGGCAAACCCCGCCAAGCCTGGGTTAACCCCGCATGAGAGCCAACCTCGCCTGCGGACGGCGGCGAGCGTCTCGCTGGGTTTGGCTCGGAAATCCGTAGCGATAGGCATTGCAACAGCGGGCGAGATGACCTTGGCAGGCACG
>JANLPX010000056.1:0-5557 GCA_031367485.1 Alphaproteobacteria bacterium
ACGAAAAAGGCCGCTCCCGAAGGAGCGGCCCCAGATCGTATAACTGCTGCGTGAACCCGAACCGCTAGTCTACGACCTGATAACGACCGCTTGAGTCGCGGCAAACCCGGACGAAACGCTTCTGAACGCGACCGTCCGGCAGATAGATAGGGCTCTCGGCTAAGGAGCAGCCATTGGCGTCAACTTGACCCTGGTTCACCCGATAGCTGTCGCCATAGTCGTCAGTGGCGTAGGCGTCGTAGCGCGAGCGGGCCCGGCTGCGGCTGTCATAGCCATTATTGTAACGACGGGTGTCGTAGTTCGAACCATACGTATTGGAACCGTAGTAGCCTTGACCGCGGTCGTAGGATCCGTAGTCGGACTGGCCGTCATTGTAGTAGGCACTGGCCGACTGGCCGCTTTCGCAGGCTGCGGAACGTTTGCCGATATTGGCTCCCAGCGCTGCCCCGGCCAGGGCACCAAGCACCGCGCCTTCCTTGCGAACATTGCGGCCTGCGACATTGGAACCGATCGCCGCGCCAGCTAGCGCGCCGATAATGCCGCCGCCAGTCGAGCGTGAGGTCGTGTCACGACGGCAAGGGTCATAGCTGTAGTTGCTATTGCGGCCGTAATAGTCGCTCGAGCCTTGTGCGGCGGCGAAGGTGGGAACCGAGACAGCGGTGGCCAGCGCCATCATGGCTGCTGCGCCGGTCAGGGTAGTTTTGGCGAAAAAGTTCTTCATTTTAAACGCTCCAAAGGGGAACTGGGCTTGGGGGAATAGGGGAGATTAGGCGCGGCCGCTCGGACGCCAGACACCATTCTTGCCGCGGCAGACTTCTAGGCTGTGGTCGCGACCGTCGTAGTATTCTTGAATCCAGCGGCAGTTATTTCGGCTGTAGTTGTTCTGAGAAATCCGGCCGGGATAGGGCGCGCATTTCACGTTATGTTTGCCGACCTGGTGGCCGACACCGGCCCCGAGCAGACCGCCAATGATGGCACCCTTGCCGCGGTCGTCCTTGCCGGCGATCGCCGCACCTGCCAGTGCGCCAAGCGCGCCGCCAGCAATGGTACCATTGGTCGTGGACTGCTTCTTCTTGGCGGAGCAAACGTCACCGTAGCCGTAGTCGCCACCGGGTTGGGCCACTGCGAATTGTGGGACCGCGAGTGTGGAAACAGCACAGGCGGCTGCTAGGCTGATCGCAAGAAGGGACTTCATGGTGTCGTTCCTCAATTGGCGACCCAAGGCCGCTGTTGGGTTTGTTTTGACCGATTGAACCTGAACGGGGTTTGAACGGAAATCTGAACCCGCGTTCAGGCAAGATTTAGGCGTTTCAGCCGCGCCACTGTACACCCGCGTCACAATGCGAAATTTCAAGCGGCCCAATCCGGCCAAACCCCGACATCCGCACAGCGCGCCAGCTGGCCCGCCCGTGGAACTTGTGATCGATACGATCGGCGGGGAGGGCGATGGCGTCGCGCCCGGACCGCTGTTTGTGCCCTATACCCTGCCGGGCGAGCGGGTGGTTGCCACAGGGGGCGGCGAGCGTCGTGAACTCCGCGAAGTACTCGTGCCGAGTGCTCAGCGGATCAACCCGATCTGTCCACATTTTGGCGTTTGCGGCGGCTGTGCCTTACAGCATTGGGAGGCCAGCGCCTATCTCGCTTGGAAGATTGAGCGTTTGCGCGGGACACTCGCGCTCCAGCACCTAGAGACTGAGATAGTTGCGCCCTACGCGGCCTTGCCGGGTACGCGCCGTCGTCTGGCCCTGCATGCGCGACGCGGAACGCGGGACGCCGCTAGGTTGGGGTTCAAAGAGCGCAAGTCATGGGCCGTCGTTGATATCGCTGAATGCCCCGTGGCCGACCCCATCTTGGAAGCCGCGCTGCCACACCTGCGGCGATTGGCGGTTCCGTTGTTCGAACACCGGCTCTCGGCACCCACCCTTCACGTAACCCTGACCCTCTCGGGTATCGACATTGATATTACCGGGGTGGAGCGCAAGTCAGGCGGGCTCTCAGCCGACGCACGCATGCAGGTGGCGCAGGCCGCCGCCGCCGCAGACTTTGCAAGGGTCACCATCGACGGTGAGGTCGCTTTCATGTCGCGCCAGCCGGTGGTTCGGTTTGGTCCGGCGACGGTTGCCTTGCCGCCCGGCGCTTTTCTGCAGGCGACGGTGGGGGCCCAATCGGCCATGACCGAGTTTGTTGCTGCAGCGGCGGACGGGGCGTCTAGGATCGCAGACCTCTATTGCGGCGTAGGGACATTCACGTTCGCCCTGGCCAAGATCGCCCCTGTCTTGGCGGCGGAAGTCTCTGCGCCAGCCATCGCCGCCATTGTCAGTGCGGTATCTACAGCGCCAGGATTGAAGGGTATCGTCGCTGAAGCTCGCGACCTCGCGCGCAGGCCGGTCTTGGCGATGGAGCTTAAGAAGATCGATACCGTGGTATTCGATCCTCCCCGCGCCGGTGCCGCAGAGCAAGCCGCTGAATTAGCAAGGTCAAGTATTTCTAGGGTGATCGGGGTGTCGTGCAACCCGGCGACATTCGCCCGCGACGCAAGGGTGCTGGTCGATGCGGGGTTTCGGTTAGAGCGCGTGTTCCCCATTGACCAGTTCTTATGGTCCCCGCACGTCGAATTGGTGGGGGTTTTCCAGAGATAGACTACGGCGTCCGCAGACGCGGGAACGATGTTCTTGCGATCACGTTGGGTGGTCGTAACCCCTGGAGGACATGATGCCCGATCTGGAAAAACACGACGCTGTCGCTATGCTGAAGGCTGATCACCGTGCGGTAGAAGGCCTGTTCGCGAGCTTCAAAGAAGCCAAAGCTAATGCTCAAAAACGCACTCTAGCGGCGCAGATTTGCCTCGAATTGACGATCCATACCAAGATTGAAGAAGACGTCTTCTATCCGGCCTGCGAGGGCGCGGTTGAGGCCAACCTATTGAAGGAAGCCTATGTCGAGCACGATGGTGCCAAGGTACTGATTGCCGAGATTGAGGCTGGCGAGCCGGGCGATGAGTTCTACGACGCCAAGGTCAAGGTGCTGTCAGAGATGATCGAGCATCACGTTAAGGAAGAAGAAGCGCGGGCCGACGGCATGTTTGCCCAAGCCCTCAAAGCCGGTCTGGATATGGACGCCCTAGGTGCCCGCATGGCAACTGAGAAGGCTCGGCTGATGAGCGAGTACAAAGCCAACGGTGCCCCCACGCCAACGACTCCAACCTTTGAGGCGACCACTCTGAGATAGGGATCGCGGGGGCGGGGTCGGGCCTAGGTCGTGCTACCGCCTCTTACCCAGCTCATCGGCAATGTCTTTGACCATTCGGCCCACCTTGCGGTGGGCCGTAGTTATCTGGTCGCGGGTCACACCCCACTTTTTCATCCAGTATTCGACTGCCTGGCGCTCCGAAAGGTCCAGGCGGTCTTTGTCGATGAAACCGCGTTTGTCTTTAAGGCCAGCCATCAGTCTTTCAGGTTGGCAGGCACGTGCCCGCCGTTTTCGGCCAGCTTTTGCAGCACGGCCTTGTGAAGAGCGATGTTCTGTTCGGCGGATCCATCAGCTCCGACTTGGATGTTGAGTTCGTCACCGAGTTCTTTGCGAGACGCTAGGCTTGAGTCCATATCCAGCAACTTCAGCAGGTCGACGATCGATGTGTCGTAGTTTCCGCCGCCGCCCTTTTCTGCGGCCAGAGCCGTAAGGACGGCCTTAACATCGACTGGCGCCGGCGGAGGTGGTGCCACAGTTGCTGTCGTCGGCGCGGCGGCTACTGGTGCTGCGGCAGGTGCTGCGGCCTTGTGATGGAAAATTTTGTCCATAATTGAGCTGAAAATGCCCATGGGTATCTCCTAGGTATTGGGTTGCAGATCACGCTCTACCGTCATCTTGTGACGGCTGCGCATAGGTTACTTGTTTTCGCTGTCCAGTTTTCCGTACTTGGCCTCGAAAGTGGCAATATCGCCCTTCGCGAGGAGGCCAGCTTGCTCGACCCAGTCGTCTCGCAGGATTCGCCCCTTGAATGAGCCCAAATGCGCATCGACTTCACCGATTTCGTGGGCTCCCCAGGCCGCGATTTGATCAAACCGCATGACACCCAGACCGTTCAAAAGCGCGTTGAGCTTGGGGCCAACACCCTTAAGCTGTAGCAGGTCGTCAGGGGCACCGACGGCCAGCGGTATTGATGGCCCGGAGGTCGACATCACAGCCATCGGTACGACTTCAGCCAGCTGGTGAGGCGACGCCTCGGTCGGATAAGCAGCCGGAACGGCTCCCGTTCGGCGCGGAGACGTCCGAGCCCAGGCCCACCATCCGGTGGCGAAGCCAATCAGTAGTGCGATCAGCAGGAGCAATCCATTTGCTCCGATCAAGGCCATCATCGGCTCAGTCTCCTCAATAGTCGCTGGAGCGCTGGGTGCCCCAGACCAGCCAAGCCGCACCCAGTCCGACGCCGAAGGCAATCAACAACAGCACCAGCACTTCGATCCACAAAGACACCATCAACTTTATCCTCTTCGGGGGTTAACCGGCGCTGGCCACAATGAATTCGATCCGGCGATTTGCCGCGTTGGCGGAGGGTGATGCGCCAGCCATCGCAGGTTTAGTTGAGCCATACCCCTTTGGCGTCAGTCGGTCGGCCGGGACACCGTTCGCAACCATCGTATCTGCGACAGACTTGGCGCGGGCCTCTGATAGGGTCTGGTTGGAGCTCTGGTTGCCGGTCATGTCGGTGTGGCCTGCGACTTCGACATGGGTTCCGGCACAGGCCGTGATCGCTTTTGCTAGCGTCTCAATCAATTTTGTTGAAGCGGGGTCAATTGTGGCGCTGCCACTGTCGAACTGAACCACCTTACCCTTGATCGCTGCATCGACATCAGTCTGGCACGATGCCACCGCCTGTGCGGTGGCTGGAGGTGGCGACACGGTGACGGCGATGGGGGCGCCGTTCTCGGCCCAGCGGGCATCATGAACCCCGGGGACTGCCCGCACGGCCTGCAACGCAGCATCTCTCGCTGCAGGGTCACTGATCGGCCCTGACAGAATAGCCACACGCTGCAGAGCTGGGCTCTCCTGGAAAGTCACCTGGGCCTGGGTCATATTTCCAGCGTCGAGGACTGTCCGGGACTGGGATTGGAGTCCGTCTAAGAAAGCGCGGCCCATGCCCAACGGTCCATGTGCTACGCCGGCCAACAGGGCTGTAGCTAGGACGCCAATCAGGATCTTAGTCGATGGGTTCATATCAACGTGCCCCTAAGATCGCGATGCGCGACATTAACGAAGAGTTAGGATTCAACTGGTCCTGATATTCTCTATTCTGTCTAGCATCCAATTATTGTGTCGCTTGGTTTGTTTGACTTCGGGCTTGGGAAAGAAATCGAGGTTTTTGGAAAAGGCTTGCGAAACAGTGTTCGGTTTGGCGTCATAGCCACAACAGGGCGACGCACAGCCAGACTCTTCGGGAGAACGACCATGAGCGACGGTTCTATCGACATCAAAAGCGATGCCTATGCCCAGGCCCTAGAGGCCCTGAACCCGGCCCAACCCGAACTGTTCGCGGGGGACGCGATGTGGCCCTATTTCG